>DASWTW010000306.1:0-12742 GCA_036401895.1 Herpetosiphonaceae bacterium
CGACATCGGCCTGGCGAATAAACTGCGGCATCTCCGGCGTGGGGATAAACCGCGTGCTGAACTGCACATAGTCTTGCAGGCCCAGCTCAGCGGTTAGCTGCGCCAGCGCATCGCGGTACTCGCCCACGCCGTGGATCGTCAGGCGCACCTCGGGGATCGTGTGGCGCACACGATCGGTCGCGCGGATCAGCAGATCGATCCCGTAGCGCTCGGTGATCGTGCCGTGATACAGCACATTGAAATGATCGTCCTGTCGCTCGGGCGCCTCGGCGGCAGCGCCGGCCTGAAAGACCTGATCGTTGGCGACGTTCATCACCACCGACACCTTATCCGGGCGCACACCGCGCTGGATCAGCGTCTCGCGCCACAGATCAGTCACCGTGATCACATGATCGGCGAAGCGGCAGGACAGCCACTCTTGCCAGCGCACAAGGCGCACAGGCCAGCTCGACATGCCGCTTTTGAAGCGCGATGCGTAGAACTCCGGCATCACATCATGAATATCGAGGATTACGCGCGCTCCGGCCAGCTTCGGCACCAGAGCCGCAAAGACCAGAAAATCGGGCAGATTATGGATCTGTACCACATCGTAGCGCTCGCGGCGGTGCAGCAGCGCCAGCCTGGCAAACGCGGCGGTAAAGAAGGCCAGATATTCCAGCAGCTGAACGGCCGCGCCCTTGCCGCGATGGCGCTTGACAGGCAGCCGAATAATGCGCACGCCGTCGCGGGTTTCCGTGGCGGGCTCGCCATCCTGCCGCAAACAGATCACATCCACCGTGTAGCCGTGCTTGAGCAAAGCGTTAACCTCGCGCTCGACTCGCGGCTCACGCACTGGATAGTAGGCGTGGACGACCATACAATGATTTTTCATGAGATCCCTCCAGTGAGTGATACAGCGGTGATTCCGCGAACAATTATTCCTTGAGCGTGGCCGAGAGCGTGCCCAGCCACACGCCGTCGTCATAGGTCTCGCCGCTTAGCGTGCGGCCGTCAGCCGAGAGCGACAGCGCGTACTCATTCACATTGATCAGATCATACTGATCGTCCTCGCTGTAGCTGCCGATCACAATCCGGCGGCTGGACGGATCGAACGTACCTTTGACGGAAGCTTTGGCCTTGCGTCCGATCGCCAACTGCTCGGCGGCGTTGGGCGAGGCTTTGAGGCTCCACTGCACCGAGCCGGTCACGCGGTTGGCCGCGCTGATCTTGATGCGGACCCGGCAATCATACACATAGCCGGTGGGATTGCGGCACTCACCATCCCAGACCGTGCTTTCGGCGGGCGGCTCGGCGGCGGGCTGTCGCAGCACCAGCGTTGTGCCCACGCCCAGCAGCGCGGCAATGCCCACACAGATCATGATCACGCGCCAGATGCCTGCGCTGCCCGCGACTTTGTTGCTCGGTAGCTGCGCCGTAGATGCGGCGGGCTGCTCAAGCACGATCGGTCCTGCTGCTTGAAAGCGCTGAATAGTAGTCGACTGGAGCGCGAGCATACGGTCGTACTGTGCCCGCCGCTCGGGATCGCGCAGAACGGCATAGGCCAGATTGATGTCCTGCATGCGGCGCGTCTCAACCGCGACCTGCTGGCCGTCGGGGTGATACTTTTGCGCCAGCCGCTTATAAGCCACCGTGATCACTTCCAGCTCAGCCGCCGGATCGACCTGTAGGATTTTGTAGTAATCTAGCTGATCCATCGCTTGTGTTTGCGCGCCGTCGATCCAGCATTACCGCACCGTGAAGAGCAGAATCACCGGCATGTAGGGGCGTGCTGCGCACGCCCTGGGCGTATCGCAATACGCCCCTACCAGATAACCTGCACCCTGCTCTTGATCGCCTAGTACCAGGATCGACCGCGCACACTCCCATCCGTCTCACACCACGTTACCAGCAAATCCCCTGATAGTGTCCGTTCGAGGGCTGATCCACGCCTTCCATACGCACCAGATCGATCATGATCTGATCTTCGCGCAGCCGGGGCAGCACACTGCTGAACTCGGGCGCTTTGTTGCCGACGATGATCAGCTCGCTGCTCTCCAGGATTGTGTCGAGCGAATCGGTCATGATCGAGGCGATATGCGGAATCTCCTGCTCGATGTAGGCGCGATTCGCGCCGTGCAGGTTAGCCAGCGAGACGTTTTTGTCGTAGACGCGCACGTGGTAGCCCTTGCCAATCAAATGCTCGATCAGCTCGACCATCGGACTTTCGCGCAGGTCGTCGGTGCCGGCCTTGAAGCTGAAGCCGAGCACGCCCACGCGCTTGCGGCCGGTTTCTTTGATCATGTTGTAGGCGATGTCGATCTGGCGATGATTGCTGAGCAGAATCGACTCCAGCACCGGCGGATAGATGTCAAAGTGATGGCAGCAGTACAGGATCGCGCGCAGGTCTTTGGGCAGGCACGAGCCGCCGAAGGCAAAGCCCGGCTTGAGGTAGTAAGGCGAAAGATTGAGCTTGGTGTCGCGGCAGAAGAGATCCATCACCTGGTGGCTATCGATCTGCTGATGCTTGCACAGGTTGCCGATCTCGTTGGCGAACGAGACCTTGAGCGCGTGAAAGGCATTGCTGACATACTTGACCATCTCCGCGACTTTGACGGGCACCACGACGAGATCGGCCTTGATCATGGTGTAGATCTGGCTGACCGTCGCGGCGACATGATCGTCGTCAGTGCCGATCACGGTGAAGGGCGGCGCGTAGAAATCTTTGATCGAGCTGCCCTCGCGCAGAAACTCGGGGTTGAAGCAGACGCCGAAGTCCTGGCCCAGCGTTTTGCCTGAGGTACGCTCCAGGATCGGGATCACCACCTGCTCGGTACTGCCCGGCAGCATGGTGCTGCGCATAACAACCACGTGATAGCCGGATTTCGTCGCCAGCGCCGCGCCGATCTGCTCACTGACGCGCTCGACGTAGTCCAGGTTCAGGCTGCCGTTGGGCTTGCTGGGCGTGCCCACGCAGATAAACGAAAGATCGCTGTGGTGGACCGCCTGCGCCACATCCATCGTCGCGGAGATGCGCCCCTCGGCCACACCTTTGCGCAGCAGATCGCCCAGACCCTCCTCGACGATCGGGCTGATCCCTTCCTCGATCATCTCGACCTTGGTCCGGCTCACATCCACGCCGATGACCGTATGGCCGCTGTCGGCGAGACAGGCCGCCGAGACAGAACCGACATAGCCCAGACCAAAAATGCTGATAGCTGTCATGGGTAGATCCTCCCACCTCGTAGAGAACAAAGAAACAAACGAACAAGAGAACAAAGAAGAGAAGAGCAGAACCAAGAACCGAGAACAAACAATCAGGCTTCTTTTTGTTCGTTTGTTTCCCGGGTACCCTCTGGGTGCCTTTGTTCGCCCGCAGGGCTCGCCCCTCGCACCAATGCGATCAGCGCTGCCCGCTGTGACTGCCACGTATGGCGCTGCGTGGCCTGGACCGCTTTGAGCGCGCGCTGATACTCGTCGTAGCTGCTTTGTAACGCTTGAATCCCCTCACAAATTCCGGCGCTCGTATTCTGAACATAGGCCGCGCCGTCGCCAAAGTACGATCGCAGCAGCGGCCAGTCGGATGTAATGATCGGCGTGCCGAGCGAGAGCGCCTCGCACGCGCCGCGCTGCATCGTGTGGTCGCGCGTCGTCAGGCACATCACGGCCTGCACGCTCGCCAGCAGCGCGTAGTAGTCCTCGTCGGGCAGAAAATCGGTGAAGTGTACGTTGGGCGGCGCGGCGGCCAGATCCTCAGGCTGGGCGCGCCCCTTGCGTCCGGTGATATAGAATTGAACCTCGGGCAGCGATCGCGCGGCGGCCAGCACCTCACGCAGCGGCTCGTCCCTGGCGAATGTGTTCACAAACACCACGTTGAAGCCCTGGCCCAGCGGATACACGCCGCTCTGCTTGAAGGTGGTTGGAATATCGCGCAGCACAAAGGCATTACCGCCCCAGCTCTGGATCGTGTCGTGCATATGCTCGTTGGTAACGATCGTGGTGATGGCGCGCCGGGCCAGGCCGCGATGCAGCCAGCCGGGCCAGGTCCAGATCCGCCGCTGCAACGCATCGCTGTGCGCATCCACGACATAGCGCGCGCCGCTGAGCAGGCAGTACACAAACACCGCCAGCACGGCGAAGCTCGGCGGGCTCTGCACAAAGACCAGCCGTGGCCGCTCACGCAGCAGCAGCGCGAACGTTGCCAGCGCCTGATAGCTATACTTGAGCGGAGCCGCCAGCAGACCGCGCCGCGTCGTCGAGTAGATGTAGTGCAGCGACTCGATGCCAAGCTCACGCGCCAGAACGCGGCTGCGTGGCCCGTGGCTGGGCGGTCCCCAGACCAGAAACAGGGAGCGCCGGCTAAGATCGGCCTGGGCTGTAATCGTGCTCACTGACATACTGGCGCATCTTTCCACTGGGCGGCGACCGGCGATCCGTCAGCACAGGCCGCCAGCATCCGCCGCACATTCCACTCAACATCGAACTGCTCAGTCACCGTGCGCCGGCCTTGCAGCCCTAGCTCATGCCGAAACTCCGCATCGTCCAGCAGCCGCGCCAGCGCCAGCGCCAGCGCTTCCACATCGGCGGGCGGGACCAGCAGCCCGTTGACACCATCGGCGACGACCTCGGGAATACCCGAGATCGCGGTCGAGACGACCGGCAGCTGCATGGCCATGGCTTCGAGCAGCGCGTTAGGAATGCCGTCACGATCGCCGTTCGCGCCGAGCACACACGGCAGCACAAACATGCTCGCCTGCTCAAACTTATCGATCACCTCGACGTGCGGCAGCGCGCCGCAGAGCCGCACCACATCTGCCAGCCCCGACTGTCGAATCTGCGCTTCAAGCTGCGCGCGCAGCGGCCCCTCGCCGACGATCTGGCATTCGAAAACATAGCCGCGCTGATGCAGCAGCTTGCAGGCATCGATCAGATACGTTAAGCCTTTCTTTTCTTTCAGCTGGCCGACCGACAGCAGCAGCGGCGTGCCGGATCGAGCGCCGTTGCCGGGCTGGTAGTGGCGCAGATCGAGGCCGTGATAGATACAGTTGACTTTGCCGTCGAAGTGGCCGGCGCCAAGCTTAACCAGATGCGCCTGGTTGTAGCCGGTACAGGTGATCACGCTGCTGGCCGCGCCGAGCTTTTCAGGCAGCAGCACCGGATTCACATAAATGTCGTTGGCGTGAGCAGTCACGCTGTAGGGCACGCGCAGCAGACGGCTGGCTACCAGCGCCACGGTCGCGGCCCGGTCCACAAAGTGCGCGTGCAACTGATCGCCTGGACGCCCGCGCAGCAGATGGGCCGCGTAGACGCCCTCGGCGAAGTGCAGCAGCGTCATCAGGCGCGCACGCAGGCTCGGATGCCGACGCGTGAGTAGATAGAACAGCGTGCTCCAGTAGGTCCAGGCGTGGAGGAGCGCAAAGCGAAGATGGCCGGCGATGAACGACAGCCAGACCACCGGCAGCAGATACGTCACATCCTCGCGCAGCCGCTCCTGCTCCGCCGATAGCCGGCCGCTCGATCGCCGGATCGAAAGGATGCGCACGTCGACGCCGGAGCGCCGCGCCGCCAGAATCTCGCGATCGATAAAGGTCGTCGTCAGCGAGGGATACGTGCCGATGATGTAGGTCAGCCTGAACGGTGCGGCAGCGGTGGACGTGATCGGCTCACCGGGCATGGCTTGCACTCCACGCTTATGTCGCGCTCTTTCACGCTCACGGCGGTACAGCGCGACATGCTCCGCCGCCTGCTGCTGGGCGCTAAACGCCGCGATCACCCGCCGCCGAGCGGCAGCGCCCATCGATTGCGCCTGCCCGGAATTGGTCGCCAGCTCTCGCAGCGCCGGCCGCAGGCTATCGACGTCGCCGGGCGGGACCAGCAGACCGGTCTCGCCGGGAATCATCACCTGGCGCGTGCCCGAGACCTCGGTTGCGATCACGGGCAGCCCGCTGGCCATCGCCTCGATCAGCGCCATCGGCAGACCTTCCCACAGCGACGGCAGCACAAAATAATCGCTGGCGGCCAGCAGCGCGGGCACGTCGCCGCGATTGCCGAGCAGATGCACGTGGCTATGGAGGCCCAGCGCTCGCGACTGCTCCGCCAGATCCGCGCGCAGCTCGCCATCGCCGACGATCAGCAGATGTAGATCCGGGCACTGCGCGATGACCTCGGGCAAGGCTGCCAGGAGATAGCGGTGGCCCTTCTGAGCTTTCAGTGTGCCCACCACGATCAGCAGACGCGCATCGACGGGCAGATCCAGCTGGCGGCGGATCGCGCTGCGATCGACGGGCTGCGTATAGCGCCTGACATCGACGCCGTTGCAGATCACGCTGATCTTGTGCTGCACCGGCCCGATTGTCTGCACGATCGCGGGCGCGACCTCACCCGAGACTGCGATGAAGCCGCTGGCCCAGCGCGCGCCCAGCCGGTAGAGCAGCCGGTAGAGCAGACGCTTGGGACCGAGCAGCCAGCGGTGGCGCGGCAGCTGATCTTTGCGCAGCGCGAAGTTGTAGTTGTGGATCGTCCAGAAGATCAGCAGCTGCGGAAAGCTAAGGCGCAAGCTCAAGACCAGAAAATCCAGCACGCGCAGCAGATGAGTCTGGACGATCGTGACGTTGTGTTTGGCGACCAGCGCGATCAGTGCGCGCCGGATGCGCAGCATATCGCGCAGGAAGCCGGGCAGGTTGAGCACGCTGGCCCGACGACGCGGCAGCACCTCGACCACAGCGCCCAGCTCCTCGATCGACTGGCGCAGCGCGCCGTCTTTGAACGTGCAGACCACGACGCGGCAGCCGGCCTCGGGCAGATACGCCGCCAGCGTGCGCACCACTTCTTGCGCCCCGCCGGTGTCGAGGTTGCTGATGATATGCATTGCTGTAAGCTGGTCGTCGCGCATGATGGTCTTCCTGTGGCGGCAGGCGCTCGGCTCTGAGATTTCCGAGCTACCTACCGCCTGCTAGGGTTTGCCTATCCGCAGATCACTAGCTGAATTCGAGATCGTCGACGTAGATCGTGGCGTTGAGATTGGCAACATCCAGCAGCACCTCGGCTTTGGCAGTTCCGGCCGGCGCGGTCAGAGGTCGTGTCACCTGGACCCAGGTTCCAGTAGTGCTGGCGGTGAAGGTTTGGATCGTCACCGTGTTGATCGGGTCGTTACTGGCGTCGCGCCATTTGACCTTGATCTTGAAGTTGAAGGTATCGCTGGTGGGTGGAATAAGAACCCAGCCATTGAAGCTGTAGTTGCCAGCCGGCACATTATTCATCACCTGCTTGATCGTTGCGCCCGAGTTGTCGGTGGCGAAGAAGCGCCCGGAGTAGCTGCCGCCGTGGACCTGAGCCGAGCTGCGCGTAAACTTATTGTTGCCGCTCCAGATGTCGGGCTTGTTGTCGTTGTTGTTATCTAGCTCAAAGCCACCATTCAACAGCCGGTTGCTGCCTGGTGGTGGTCCCGCTGTCAGCTCGATCTCAAAGATCTTGCCGTCGTTCTCGTTGGGATCGTTGTTGTTGTCCACGCCGCGATCGACGATGTAGAGCGTGTTGACCGACGAGTTCTGGCTGCCTGGCGCGATCGTAATATCGCCCGGCGCGACCACGTCCAGCACCGAGATATCGATCGAGTTGACGAGACTGCCGCTGGTGGTCGTCTCCGAGATGGGAGCGTTGCGGTCGTTGCTGATGATATAGATCGTGTTGGTGCCCGGGTTGTAGTCCACACCCTCAGGGTCGGGCTGGCCGAGCACGCCGGTATCGAAATGCGAAACCTGATCGTCGCCGCCGGGCGCTACGCCGTCGAAGACTCCGTTATTGCCGGGCGTGAGCACATACATCTCAGCCCCCGCGCCGTCGGTGATGAAGAGCTTACCGCCGCCGAAGGCCAGACCCTCGGGATCGCGATTGCCAAAGGCCGTCGTGCTAAACGACGTGATCGAGTCGTCGCCGGTGCCGAAGCGCCGGTCGCCACCGAGGTTGACCACAAAAACCTTCTGCTTGCTATCGTCGGAGATGTAGAAACGACTATTGGCGGTGTCGACCTCGATCTCGATGCCGGTCGGCTCTTCCGAGAAGCCGGTCGTCGAGTAGGAGTTGACCAGCGTGCCGGTGCGGCTGGACTCGAAAAGGTTGTCGCCCTGGAAGAGATTGGGCATCTCCTCGACCTCGCCGTCGGAGACCAGCAGCGTATCGCGGCCGGGCCAGTAGGTAATGCCCGACGGATCAGGGCTGGGCTTGGACCAGATCGAGGTGTCGATCGTCTGGATCAGATTGGCCGTCAGGTTAGCACGCAGCGGGGCAGCATCGGCAGAGCGAGACAAGCCGGGGGCCAGAAGAATAGCGAAGACCAGCAGCAGCGACCAGCTCGACAGATGTTTGCGGTAACTAAACACAAGATTCTCCCTTCCGATTGGGGGGTTTAATCGGCCCGGATCAGGCGTGAGTAGGATGAGCCGTCGGGACGATGGTATGAGCCGCCGGCGCACGGCCCATACGGTTACGAAACGCTTCCAGCACATGCCAGGCGGCGATCCGCGCCAGATGCGCGGGCCAGTCCACACCAAACAGCAGCGCGCGCTCGGCGAGTGAGAGCTGGAGCGGCTCCGGCGTGTAGCCATAGGCGCGCATCTCGCGGCCCACGTAGGCTTGCATGAAGGCCAGGTCGCGCGGCGAGAGCACCTGGCGGAAGCGGCCGATCGATCCGGTCGAGATCTGGCCCGGCTTGCCTTTGCCGTACGAGCTGTTGCCGCCCTTGTTGCGATGCGTCGGCGCTCCTTCCATCGTCAGCATCTCGGGCGTATAGGGCTCGTCGATAAAGGCGCAGATCTGGCGCAGCATTGTCTCGGGCGCCTCGACCAGCGACTCGTAGCGCACAAGCAGATAGCGATCGGAATAGAGCTCGGCATTGCGCTGCGCCAGCTCGATCGACTTGCGCCAGCGGGCAGCGCCGGTGCCCACACGGCCACGAATCTTTTTCCAGCGCGTGATCGCCGAGGCGTAGCGATCACGGGGATCGCGGAGCATATGGATCACCCTGGCGCTGGGATAGGCGGCGAAGATCGCGTCGATGTAGTGCTCGGTGTTGAGCGATTTATCGCCCCAGCGCACCTTGCCCAGCCGCTCGGCATGATGCTCTTCCAGCAGGGAAAACAGGCGCGCATAAGAGGGCTGGCCCTCCCAGAACTCGCGCCGAATCCGCTCCTCGTCGGGCTGAAGCTTGATCAGCCGCTTGTAGCGCAGCATCGCGCTCAGGCAACGCTCGAAGTTAGGCTCTTCGCGCAGATCGCCGTACAGGTTGTAGAAATACCGCCACAGGTTGGTCCGCCGCGTCATGGCGATGTTGGGATGCGACGCCAGCAGCGCATACATGAGACTGGTTCCGCTGCGCTCGATCCCTGCTAAAAAGATAGGTCCACGATCCATCTGCGTCACTCCCGTCAGGCTATCCGGTGTCAGCACGCGCCAACCGATGGGGGGTGGTCGCTGGCGCTGGTGTCCGGCTGCTTACCTGGTCTTAGCGATTAGTTGCTTGCGTGTAATCTGAGCCGGAAAGCTGGCGTGTAGTGTTTCCAGCGCGTGCCAGACGGCAGCGCGCGCCATGTTGGTCGGCCAATCGACCAGAGCCAGAACCAATCGATCCTTGAGTGAAAGCCGGAGCGATCCCATGGTGTAGCCATAGGCCAGCATCTCCTGCCCGGCGTAGCCCTGCATAAAGGCCAGCTCACGCCGCGAGACCGAGCCGAGCGAAGCCTCACCAGGTGCGCCGATGCTCTCGGGCGCGTCGGCGGCTGCACGATCCAGGCGCGGATCGTCGCTGAAGCGCATCGCGTTTTCGAGCGTGACCATGCCCGGCACAAACTCCTCGCCCAGGAAGTCGCAGACCTCGCGCAGCGTGGCCTCGCGGTCGGCGATCAGCGACTCGTAGCGCACGACTAGATAGCAGTCGGGGTAGCGCCGCAGGTTCGCGCGCGCCAGCCGGACGGAGTGACGCCAGCGCGCCGCCGCGCTGCCGACCGGGCTTTTATCGGCGCGGGCCGACGAGCGGATTTTGGAAAACCGCTCGCGCGGATCGCGAATCATATGGATCAGCCGGGCGTTGGGATAGGCCGCCAGAATCTGGTCAGCATAGCCCTCGATCGCGCCGACCTGCTCGCCCCAGCGCGGCTTGCCCAGCCGCTGCGCATAGTGGCCGTGAAAAAGCGCAAACAGCCGCGCGTAGGTCGGCTCGCCCTGGCCGAACTCGCGCCGAATCCGATCGGGGTGAGGCTGGAGCACCTGCATCGGCGCGTGCTGAAGCATAGCCGCCAGGCAGCGATTGAAATTCTCGCGCTGGCTCAAGTCGCCGTAGCGCCCATAGAAATAGGTCCACATATAGGTTCGCCGCGTCATGGCGATGTCCGGATGCGCCGAGAGCGACAGGCGCATCAAGGTTTTGCCGCTGCGATCGGCGCCGCCGACGAAGATTGGACCATGCTCCATGCTGATTGCTCCCTTCTGCCTCATGCGCCTAGCCCATCACTTTGGCGGCCGGCGGCTGGCGTCCAATGGTTCCCGGAAAGTGCTGCTGCAACGTCTCGACGCCGCGCCAGGCGATCATGCGCGCCAGGTTGAGCGGACAGTCCACGGCGGCGAAGGCCAGCCGCTCGCGGGGCGAGAACCGGATCGGCTCCATCTCGTAGCCATAGCCGCGCATCTGCCGCCCGGCGATCGTCTGCATAAACGCCAGCTCACGCGGCGCGATCGCTCCCCGAAAACGCCCGATGTAGGCGGTCGTGATCGGGCTTTGCTCCGGTGCTGCGCCGCCGCCGTATTTCTCACGGTAGCGCGGCGCGCCATGCATCGTTAGCATCGCGGGGGTGAACTGCTCGCCCAGGAAATCGCAGATCGTGTGCAGCGTCGGCTCGGGCTGCGCCACCAGCGTCTCGTAGCGCACGACGAGGTAGCGTCCGGGGTAGCGCCGCAGATTGCGCCGCGCCAGCCGCACCGAGTAGAGCCAGCGCGCGGTCGCGCCGCCGACGCGCATCTTGCCTTTGGGCCACAGCGCCAGCGAGGCCTGGTAGCGATCGCGGGGATCGCGCACCATGTGAATCATCCGCGCATCGGGATAGGCGCGAAAGATCTGGTCGGCGTAGCGCTCGATCAGTCCGCTTTGATCGCCCCAGCGCGGCTTGCCCTCGCGCTCGGCGTAGTGCTGATGGAAGAGCGCAAACAGCCGCGCATAGGTCGGCTCGCCTTCCCAGAACTCGCGCCGAATACGCTCGGCGTCGGGCTGGATGAAGCGGGCGTGTTTGTAGCTCAGCATAGCGGCCAGGCAGCGCTCGAAGTTGGCCGGATCGTTGAGATCGCCGTACTGGCCGTAGAAGAAGGTCCAGTAGTTCGATCCCACGTCCGGGATCGCGATGTTGGGATGCGATACCAGCAGGGCGCGCAGCAGCGTCTTGCCGCAGCGGTCCAGGCCGCCGATAAAGATTGGGCCTCGCTCCATGATGCTTTCTCCCATGCCGCTACTCCGTCACCCAGCGGGCGAATGTCTGCTGATGTTCGATGATCCAGCGCGCCAGATCCAGCTTGCGCTGCGCCTCGTCCAGCCAGGAGCGCGCGCCGGTTTTCCAGTAGCGCTGCCACAGCACCACCACGCGGCGCAGCGTCAGAAACTGCCAGACGACAGGCAGCAGCGCCAGCTCGTCAGCGTCGATCGCGCAGCGCGTGCGGTAGCCGTCGAGAAACGCGCGGATCTGCCGCTTGTTGAAGCCCAGGCGATTGCGCGCAAACGACGGTAGCGCGGTTGCCAGGTCGGTCAGCCGCCAGTCAAGCCGCGCCAGCTCAAAATCTAGAATCACGATCGGCGCGTTGGGCTTGAAGAACAGGTTGTACGGGCCGTAGTCGCCGTGGATGATCAGGCGCGGCAGCTCGGCCTGGCGCAATGATTGGTTGAGCTGCCACAGCCGCTGCTCGATCCAGGAGGCGTGGTGCTCGAAGACCTGGAGCGCCAGCGGATCGCGCTCGGCGGCCAGCTGTGGCAGCGCCTGCCTGATCCAGTTGATCACGTCGATAAACCACCACAGCTCGCGCACACGCTCGCCGGAGCGGGACGTGAAGCCGTGCGGATGATGGCCGACCGGCGAAAAATCTTTGAGCGTGGTGTGCAGCGTGCCCAGCGCCGCGCCCGAGGCCGCGATACAGCGGCGTTTCTGCGCGGGCGTCAGCCAGTACTGGTGATACTGGAAATAGCCTTCGAGCACATCAAAGACCGCATACACTCCGGAGCTGCGCTGGATCAGCGTTTCGCCGTCACTCGCGGTGTTGACACGCGGCGCCGGCAGGTCGATCTGCGCCAGGTGCCGTAAGATCGAGTGCTCATGCAGGATCGCCGCCGGATCGACCGTGGCCTTATAGCGCTTGAGCAGCTTTTTGCCCGCCGCCGTCGCCACGATTGCGCACTCGCTGCGGCCCGCACCAGCCGGAGCCTCGGGCGCTCCCTGCGGCTGCCAGCCATACTCGGCCAGGATCGACGCGACCAGCGCACCATCGAGCGCGGTGGCCTGGCGTCGAGCTACGAGCCGGCGATACAGCCGGTCTGGACGCAGCACGTAGTAGGTTGGAGCTGGCTGAAATACAGGCATCATCATGGCGCTACCTTCTCTGCGGGCAAACAAGGGAACAAATGAACAAATGAACAAAGGATTTGACTACTATTTTTGTTCTGTCGTCTGGCCCTCACCCCCGGCCTGCGGGCCACCCCCTTCCCCAAACCTCGGCTGGCTTCAGCCTCGGTTGCCAT
>DASWTW010000307.1:0-29119 GCA_036401895.1 Herpetosiphonaceae bacterium
CAAATAATGATAATTTGCAAACACACTTCCCCACTTGGATGTTGCTCTTCTGGGACGGACAATCTTGTTAACCCGAAAGTAGTAGTCAAAACTGACGAACGGCTTGTTTTTGGGTATGAATTATGACCACGCCTCAATTAATTTATGATTGGGATGGGTTTGATATTGGGTTGTCGCTCTTCATTCCCATCCCTGCGTGTTAACCCGCTCTGGCAAGGTTTATACCTTTGAATATAACAATGCAGGATTGTGCTTGGTGGAGACTCAGCCTTTATTATCTGTCAATTTTTCTTGCAAGAATAGTGCTAGGTCATCGGCATTAGAGAAGTTATAAATATTGATAACTTGCTGATTGATTATTATTTGGGGGTTGGTAGGTGGCTTGGTTACTGGATCTTTTTGGTGTGTATCTTGTCTGAATTTCAGAATAGTGTTTGCAAGGCTAATAAGACCAGAAGCTAGGCCTGATACGCTAATAATTGTAGGAGCAAGCTCAATAATTATTGACACTAATCCTGTTAAGTCTGGTAGACTATAGTCAGGATGTTTTTTTGTAGGATCTGGTTGCTCAGCATCGAACGTAGCAAGTTGAATATTTACACCGTCTAGTTGACTTAGCTCAAGTACGATGTCTGCCACTCGTTCTGATGATATTAATATCTCCAATTGATTAGCCATCACGCTCCTCCTCAAGTCGTCTTAATTGTTCCTCTAGAAAATCAGGTGATAGCAATTGATCGTGTAAAACTTGATAATCCGCGAGAGCATGTAGGGCGATAAGTTTGAGTGAACGGTTTGGCGCTTCGGATAGATCCTGTAAGAGCTTAGGTGTCATTACAACACCAACAGCATGGGCATCTAATTCGTGAGGGAGCCATACATACAGTCTATATGCTCTTTTATTCAAGAGAGTAGCATTGTATTGTTTTTTTGTGACACTAGTAAGCATAGTAATCTTTTCAGTCGAACTGCTTTGATTAAGAATATTATTTATATCTTTGTTAAGGTTGTTTAACGTGTATTCATAGTATTCTCTTGCATTATGAACAGTACTATTCATTTCATGACCATACTCATTTCCTAATTCTAGAGTTGCCACTCCTAGCCCTTCGTATCCAGGATTAACTGATAGCCATGAGCCCCAGTAAATATCGTAAATTGTTGGTAATTCAACTTTTTTACCGCTGAAATATGAATAAAATGTTGTGATTCCCGTTAATGATCCTGGATTGTATTTATTGTTGATAAGAAGAAAAATCTCGGCTCCAAGCGCGATAATAGCATCGATGTACTTAATCTCCGTTTCTAGAATCTGCTTGAGCTGTTCATCGCTAAATATATCTGGTATTTTTATGAGAGTTTCATCAAAATCCGGTATTTTTATTGTTTCTACATAGTGTTTTAGGAATTGTTTAAAATCTTGACCAGTGACAAGTGAGATACTAATTGCTGTTGAAAGAAGAATAGGGTTCACGAGTCTACCTGCATCGCTTAATATATTTGAGAATTCAGGACTGTTTGGAGAACGAGTTGCGCTAATGCGTTTCCGTAAAGTCTGTTTTCTTGCTTGCCTTAACTTTCTAAAAGCTGTGATAGGATGAACATTTTGAATCATTTGTAAATACTTATCTTGCATGTGTTTTTCTCTAAGAATTATTGGTCTTGTTATTGAAGAAGCCAAATACACTGTCGAGCGAGTCACGAGAAAGTGCATTCGTAGGAGAGCGATGACATTTTTGGATAGGTGAGGTGTGATGTAGTGGAAGGGCTGACTCTTAGTACTTATTATATACTCCAAGTCAAGATCAATGGGTATGAATGATCAATCGAATAAATGTCCTTTGAACTGTTTTGATACTACCTCTAAGCCTTAAACGAAGATCTTCCGTATTACTAACAGTTTAATTTGGGTGAAGCAACTTTTCAACGGAGATCTCGATTTCCCAGCTTCTTGAACGAACAGCAGGCATGTCGGATCGTACATTGGCGGACTGCGAAAACAGTGGCTGATATGCTAACGCTATGTTGGAGATCAACATCATGCCGAGTGTCGATCATACAATCGAGGTGCGCGCGCCGATCTCAATAGCCTGGGAGCGCATCACAACGCTGGCGAATCTTCCGCGCTGGCTCGACGGCGTCGCGGCGGTGCAGGCGATCAGCACGCGGGAGACGCAGCCCGGCACGACGTTTGAGATCGTCCGGGCGGGGCGGCGCGATGTCGAGCACTGGATCGTGCTGGACTGGCAGCCCCAGCGATCGCTGCGCCTGACTGAGTATCACCAGGATCTGCATCTACGACTGCATCTTGAGTCGCTCGACGAAGGAACGCGAATCTCCGCGCGTTGGGAGTGGAAAGCCGCGCGTGGACTGCTCCAGCGGCTCAGCCCGCCAACCGCCCAGCGTCGATCGTTGGAGCGCTCCCTGGAACGGCTCGCCGCGCTGATCGACGGCGAAGGCTCGGGCTAGAATTAGTTGCTGAATGCTACTGCCTGAGTTGGTCGCACGATCAGATCGCGGTAGATCGCGCCCATCTGTTCGGGCGGATAGGCCAGGTTGTGCTCTAGCCACCACTGGATCAGCGCGATCGACGAGGCGACGATATGGTGCGCTGCGATCTCGATCGGTATCGGGCTTTGCTCAGCCGGCGTGTGCTGCTGAAGCACATTGCGCGTGCCGGCCGCGATCATCTTCTGCACCAGCGCCGCGGAGCCACGGCTGCTCAAGAGCACTCGACAAACCTCGCTGTGCTCCTGCACATAGCGAAACAGCAGCGTGCCCACGCTGGCTGGGTCGGAGTCGGCCTTGAAGGGCTGAATCAGCAGCAGCAGCTCGTCCAGCACTACCTCCAAAACCTCATGCAGGAGCGCGTCCTTATCCGTGTAGTGACGAAAAAATGTCGCGTAGCCGATGTCCGCGCGCTCGGTAATGTCGCGGATCGTCACGGTCTCGTAGCCTCGTTCCAGTGTTAGCTCGATCAGTGCCTGGGCCAGCAGTCGCTGCGTGCGCTTCACCCTGCGATCCTGAACCTCCATGTTCGTACACTCCTCATGCCACATTGCGTGCTTCGGTCCACAGATTGCATTCTACGCGATCTTGACAACCTATGTATCTGTGATACAGTATATATCATATGATACTAAATATATCGTATCTTTGAGGAGAGACAAGAAAACCAGGAGGAGCGAGAATGGCTGTCAACATAGAAGATATAGCAACCAGCGCGCCAGGGAGTGCTATAGCGCGCTGCCCGATCGACCACAGCACGCTGCGCCAGCAAAAAACAGCTCAGGTTGTTGAGCCCAGCACGCCGGCGATCGAGCGTGATGCTGCGGGCGTCTGGCATGTGCGCGGCTACGAGCCGGCGCGCACGATTCTGCGCAGCACACAGACCAAGCAGGCCGGATTCAAGGCCGAGCTACTGGAGCAGATCCCAGGTAATACAAATCCGCCGATCCTGTTTCTTGAGGGCAAGCCGCATCACGAGCAGCGCAAGCAGACGGCGCGCTTTTTCACGCCGCGAGCCGTTAGCCAGAACTATCGCCGCCTGATGGAAGTCTTCGCCGATCGCATGATTCGCGAGCTGAAGCGCCGCAAGCGTGCCGATCTGAGCCAGCTGAGCATGAAGCTGGCCGTACGTGTGGCGGGCGAGGTCGTAGGGCTGACCAATAGCAGGCTGCCGGGAATGGATCGGCGGCTGAACACGTTCTTTAGCACCGAGATCGATCTCACCAAAAGCCCGCTCGCGCTGCTGAATATGCTGCGCAGCCAGGCCCGAACCGCTGCCTTTTTCTATCTGGATGTCAAGCCCGCGATCGAGGCGCGCCGCAAGCAGCCACGCGAAGATGTAATCTCGCATCTGCTGGCGCAAGGCTACAGCGATACCGAGATCCTGACCGAGTGTATCACCTACGGCGCGGCTGGGATGGTCACGACGCGTGAGTTTATCAGCATCGCGACCTGGCATCTGCTAGAGCAGCCCGAGCTGCGCCAGCGCTATCTCGCGGGTGATGAGGACGAGCGCCAGCAGATTCTGCAAGAGCTGCTGCGGCTTGAGCCTGTGGTTGGGCATCTGTACCGCCGCGCCACCGCTGACCTGGAGCTAAGCACCGGCGACACGAGCGTTACGATTCCTGCCGGCAGCCTGATTGACCTGCATATCTACGCAATCAACGCCGATCAGTCAGTCGTCGGCGAGCATCCACTGGCGATCTGCCCGCAGCGCGATCTGCCCGAGCGGGTTGGCCCGGCAATGATGGGCTTTGGCGATGGTCATCACCGCTGCCCGGGCGCGTATATCGCGCTGCAAGAAACCGATATTTTCTTGCAGCGGCTGCTGCGCCTGCCCCGGCTTCAGATCCGCCAGAAGCCCTCGATCAGCTGGAACGAGCTGATCAAAGGCTACGAGGTGCGGCAGTTCATGCTGGCAGTGGAGTAGTTTCACGGGCAGATGTGAGCAGACTCAGGCACGGGCACCCGCTTTCCACTCATGGAGGCAGGGTGCCCGCCTGGTTATCCTGGAAATGGTTTGAGGCAGGTGAGCTACACAGCAGCCTATCTCGCGACGAAGTGCTGCACATGTTGAACCTGCTCGATGTGCAGCTCCCAAAAGACGGCCTGAATCGATTTTTGGGCTCTTGGACGAGCTACGTATTCGTCGGACCAGTCCAGGTCAAAGATGCGCTGCCAGCTTTGTCGAATACGCTCGTGATACACCGAGTCGAGCAGGGGCCTGGTTGTGTAAACCGAAAGGCCACGCTGCTCAAGCTCTGCCGAGAATGCCTCGTCATCCGCCTCCGACGCGGGCAAATACGTGTAGCTCAGCACATGATGCCACAGCTCAAAGTCCGACAGCAGCACCTGCGCATCGTCCACTTCAAGCTCAAGCCGCACGCCAGCCGTCCCTTTGGGCAAATGCGCGCCGAAGCGTAAGTCGGGCTTTCGCCTTGATTGATCCTGCCACTGATACCAGGCCCAAATCAGCGACTGGCAGCCGGCGGGTGTGGGTCCGATCCGCTGACGTGCCTGCTCGATCATCCACTCGTATGCCATCAGGTGATCTGGATCAACAGATCGCAGATCGGCTCGCAAACAGCCTGCTGCCTGGAGGAGCTGCCAGGCATCAAGCGTTTGGATCGTCCATAGCTTCATAAAGAACGCAGGCCCTCACCCCCTAACCCCCTGCCCCGCCGTCGTGGGTCCCTTTCCCACTCCTTGCGGCAGGCGAGGGGGAACAGTGGTACTGCTTTTTTTCTTTTGTTCTCTTGTTCCTGGTTCTGGCCCTCATCCCCCGGCCCCTTTCCCCAAACCACGGCGGGCCTCCGCCTCGGTTGTCGCAGGAGACGGGGAGTTAAGGTACTTGCTTTGTTCCTTTGTTCGGTGCTGGTTAGCCTACTCTTTTGTTCTTTGTTCCTTTGTTCTCCTAGGTTCTAGGTGTACTGGTTCAGAAGGTTAGCGCACATTGCTCGTTTATTTTTCGCTTTCCAAAGCCAAAAAACGCGTATGCACCTGTGCTAACCTAGCATTCCATTACATCTAGGTTCTAGGTTCTAGGTTCTTCGTTACTCTTCCCTCAGCGCCAGCGCCGGCGGCGTACGCGCCATGCGATACGCGGGATAGATCCCTGCCAGAAGCGCCGCGATCAGCGCCAGGATCATCGCCTGCACAAACACGCCGGGCGTTAGATTGACCTGAAGTGTCCAGCCGAACGAGCGTCGGTTGATCACATAGACCAGCACGAACGCCACCAGCAGCCCGACCGGCAGCGAGAGCAGCCCGGCCGTAAAGCCCATCAGCCCGGTCTGTCCCAGCACTACGCCCCACAGCTGGCGCGGCGTGAGACCGTTGGCGCGCATCACGCCCAGCTCACGCGCGCGCTCAAGCTGAAGCGCCATCAACGCGCTGAGCACGCCCACAAACGCGATCATCGTGGCCAGCAGCTGGAGCACGGAGGTGATCGCAAAGGTGCGGTCGAAGATCTCAAGCGTTCCCTGGCGCAGCCCACGATTCGAGCGGATCACAACCTCCTGCTGCCCACCGACCAGACCGCGCAGCCGATCGACGGTGGCGTCCACGTCCTCGCCCGGCGCGACGTACAGCGCCAGCGACGAGATCGCCTGATCGTTCCAGGTGCGCTGAAATTGGCTCAGCGGCATCACAACCACGCCCTGATCCGACGAGTAGTCGTAGAAGATTCCGGCGACCGGAAACGTGCGCGGCCCGCCGTCGGTTTGCAGTGTGACCGAGCCGCCGCTGCGCGGAACGTTGAAGCGGTAGGCGAACGGCTCCGAGACAAAGACCGCGCCCTGCGCGAACGCCTGCCAGGCTTCCTCGTACGAGCCCGAGACCAGCGTGTAGGCTTGCCGGCCGCGCTCGTTCACATCCAGGCCAATCACCTGCACCAGGCTGTCGCCGCTGCGCGCGATGATGTTGCGGTAGCGCGCGCTATCGACGATGCCCGGCGCGCTGTCCAGCCGATCGATCACGTCGGGATCGAGCACCGCATCCACGCGATTAGCAGCCAGACCCGGCGGCGAAACATAAATATCGGCGCGCAGACTGGTGTCGAGCCAGGTGATCACCGTCTGGCGAAACGAGCCGACCATGATTCCGACGCCGACCGTCACCGACATTGCGACCATCAGCGCGGCGATCGCGACCGAGGTTCGGCTCAGCGCGGCGACGACATCGCGCGCCGCCATGCGGCCCAGCAGACCAAAGAGCCGGCCGCCGACCGGACGCAGCAGTGTCATCAGCACCAGCGTGACCAGCGGCGTCAGCAGCGCGCAGGCAAAGACCAGCCCGAAGAGCCCGCCAAAGCTGAGCCACAGCGATCGGGACGGCAGCAGCAGCAGACCGCCGCCCACGATGAACAGCGCAACACTGAGCCCGGTTACCAGCGGAATCGCCTTGCGGATGCGCTCTTCCAGTGAGGAGCGCCGCAGCACCGTGCGCGGCGGCGTTGAGCTGGCCTCATTAGCCGGAATGAGCGCCGTCAACAGCGTTGCGCCGAGGCCCAGCCCCAGCCCTTTGAGCAGCGTCAGCGGCGAGATGAACAGGCCGCGCACCGTGACCACGAAGTACAGATCGTTGATTGTGCGCGTGACGAGCCGCACCAGGCCGCTGCCGAGCGCGATTCCCAGCAGCACACCCAGCGCCGAGCCGATCAGGCCCAGCAGCGCCGCCTCAGTCAGGATCAGCACAAAGATCTCGCGCCGCGTCACGCCGATGCAGCGCAGCGTGCCGAGTAGACCGCGCCGCTGAACAACCGAGAAGGTCACGGTGTTGTAGATCAAAAACATGCCCACGACCAGCGCCAGCAGACTCAGCGCCGTGAGGTTGATCTCGAAGGCGCGCGAAAGCTGCTCGATCGCCTCGGTGCGCGTGGCTGGCCGCACAATCTCGGTGCCGCTCGGCAACTGCGCCGCGATCCTGGCCTGCGCCTGCTCGCCCGCGCTGCCTTCAGGCAAGATCAGATCGATGCGGCTCAGGCGCCCAACCTGGCCCAGCAATTCCTGCGCGGTCGAGATGTCGCAGAGCAGCGTGCCGTCGAGCGCGCGGCGGCTGGCCTCGTCCGGCGGCTGGAGCAGCCCCACGATGCGGATCGCGCGGCGCTGCCCGTTGACAACCAGATTCAGCGTGTCGCCCTCCGCAACCTGAGCGCGGCTCGCCGTCTGAGCCGAGATGATCCCGGTGCCGGGCTCGCTCAGCAGCGGTACGAACACCTCGGCGTTGTCGGTCTGGCCCACGGAGAAGCTGCGAAAGCCGTTTTCGGCGAACGGATCGATGCCCAGTACCTGGATCGGCCCGAGCGCCTCCGACTCGGCGCTGACATAGCCCTCGACGATCGGCGCGGCCTGCGGTGCGTTGCCGGAGAGCACAAGATCGCGATAAAGCTGCTCGTCGAGCGCTCCCGAGCTGCCGACAACCTGATGCGTGGTCCGGCCGGTCACGGTCTCGGTGGAAAGCGTGAACGCCCGGCTGGCGCTGCTATTGGCCAGATCGATCGCGACGACGACTGCGACGCCGAGCGCCACGCCGAGCACCGACAGCCCAACCTGCCACGGATGGCGCAGCAGATAGCGCACGCTGGTCTTGATAAGTAAGCTGCTGATCATGCGTCTACCGCCTTCATGCTCGCGAGACTAGCATCTCGTGCGGGTGGCTCTCGACCAGCCGCGCGTCTTTGATCGTGAAGACGCGATCCGCGATGCCGATCACATCCGTGCTGTGCGTGACCATCAGCAGATTTTTTCCGGCCTGGCGTGTCAGCGTGTCGAGCAGCTCAAGCACCTGCCCTCCGGTATCGACATCCAGATTGCCGGTCGGCTCATCGGCCAGGATCAGCAGCGGATCATGGATCAGCGCCCTGGCAACCGCGATGCGCTGCTGCTCGCCGCCGGAAAGCTTATCGGGATAGGTGTTGGCGCGGTCGCCCAGCCCCACCTGCGCCAGCAAATCTTTGGCGCGCTGGCGTCCTTTGGCGTCGGCGCGATTGTTCAGCTCAAGCGGCAGCAGAATATTTTCGATCACCGTGAGCGTAGGCAGCAGATTGAAGAATTGAAAAATAAAGCCGATATACTGGCGGCGAAACAGCGTGCGCGCCCGCTCATCCAGCGCGGTCAGCTCGCGATCGCCGAAGCGGATCGCGCCCGTGGATGGGCTATCGATCCCGCCGATCAGATTCAGGAGCGTCGATTTTCCCGAGCCGCTTTTGCCCAGCAGCACGATAAACTCGCCGCGACCAAAGCTGACATTAATATCGTTGAGGACGACGCGCCGCTGATCGCCTTCGTCGAACCATTTCGAGAGCTGCTCGATCACGATCAACGGCTCGCGCTCCGCGTATTGTCCATTGCCCATAGTTTTCTCTTTCGATACAACGTGAATGTGTTCACAAGTGTAGTATAGCGAGAATCGCACCAGTGGGCCGGGATAACGGATGGTGTTTTGGGAATGGCGGCGGCTTGAAAGAGGTAAACAGAGGATGTATGCTTGTGCCAGGCAGTTCGTGTGCAACGACGATGTAGTTCAAGCAAGGAGCGGCATGATGGCTGATTTAACGCCCGAGCAGCAGGCAACCTTAGATCGCTGGCAGGCTACGCTCGATGGCAAAAACGGACCACTGGCGGAGGGAGATTATTTGCCAAACCCAGACGATGCGCACAGCTTCTATCAAGTCGCTCAGGGAAGGCCGATCTTGCATCAATGTCCGATAGAGAATACTTTCACTCGTCAGGTCTTCAATCCCGAGCTTAACGTCTGCGATTGGTCGCAGAATGTCTCCGTCGATATGAATCCGGCACCAAGACAGAGCGAATCCTAGCCCTCCGTTTTTCATGCGAATAATTCACACGCCTGTACCTACGCTTCACAGGCGTGGACGAAGCATACGCAAGCCTGCGCGGACGATTCACCGGCAGCGCTCTTCGATTCACACGCCTGTACCTACGCTTCACAGGCCTGTACGAAGCATACACAGCCGTGTGCAAAGCATAATCACGCGTGCGCAAAGCATAATCATCGATGATTATGGCATAACCACGGCTGCGCAAAGCATAATCATCGATGATTATCGAATAATCATGGCTGCGCAAAGCATAATCACGCGTGCGCATACCATACGCAGGCATTGCAGCGGCATCACCAGCCAGGCATCACCAGCGCAACCGCTGGTCTTCAGAACCAGCGGTCACGTCACGCTCTCACGCGCTGCGTTTGACCAGCCGCGATAGCTGTTCACCGAATCTCCCCCATCTGTAATCATGAGGTCTGGGCTGCGCCTGCTCGATCGGTTCGCGCGCTTTCACCGCAACAGCCAATTGTGGTCTGCGCCGCGTCCGTATATACTGATCGCTTAACTCACTCATTATGCCTGCCAAAGCGATTCCAGATGCTGGAGGAAGCCCATGATCCTGACTTTGATGGGAATGTCGGGTGTTGGTAAAACGGTCTGTGCCGCGAAACTAGCCGCGCATGGGTTTCAGGTGATCGACTGTGATGCGCTGATTGCCGCCAGGCTCCAGGCTATTGCTGACGGTAGCGGCAGCTCGCTGGAGGAGCTCGGGCGCTGGATGGGCTTTCCCTACGAGGCCGATTTTCGGCGGCGCGAGGCGCTCTATCTGGCGTGTGAGCAGGATGTTCTGCGCGATGTGCTTGCTCAGGCCATGGCGAGCACCGCGACCGAGACGAGCTGCGTGATCGACACCGGCGGCAGCATCATCTACGCCGATCCGGCGCTCTTACACAGCCTCCGTCAGCACTCGACCGTGGTCTACCTGCGCGTACCCGATACGCTCCATCCGCAGCTGCTGAGCAGCTATCTGGATTGTCCACGCCCATTGATCTGGAACGGCCTGTTCAGCCAAACGCCCGATGAGCAGCTCCAGGATGCGTTTCGACGCTGCTACACGCAGCTCATCTGCCATCGCGAGCGACTGTACGAGCAGTATAGCCATCTGGCTCTTGAGTACGGCGACTATCGCCAGCCTACGTTTAGCGCTGAGCACTTGTTGCGGGCTGCTGAACAGGTGCGTGCAGCCGAGGCCGTCGCGTGGAGCAAGGTGGATATGTGAGCATGAACAATTCGTAGGGGCGTGATGAATCACGCCCGATCCGCCAAAATGAATACAGGGCGTGATGAATCACGCCCCTACAAGAAATTCAGATTGTAAACCAGCAGCGATCAGGCCCTGTGGATCGCGTCGATGGTGGCACGCCAGAAGGCATCGTCGCGTTCGGGCTCGAACGGCAGATAGAACGCGATGCGATCGATCAAGCCGGTATAGCGCTCCCGTATCGCGGCGCCGATCTCGCTGGGACCGGCCTCCACAGTCAGCGCGCGCAGCATCTCATCCGAGATCAGCGCCGTCATCTCTGGCCACTGCTGACGCTTGGCCAGCTGCGACAGCTGCTCGCCGATCTCGGCCCAGCCGTGCGTTTCCAGCACCACGCGATAGGTCGGTGTCGAGGCGTAGAACGCGATTTGCGCCCGCATTCGCTCGCGCTGCTCAGCGATCGCGGCGGCATCATGGCCGGTGATGATAAACACGCTGGTCGCCAGCTCCACGTCGGCGATGCTGCGCCCGCTGCGCTCCGCGCCCTCGGCGATGGCAGGACGGACCACGTCGCGCACGTACTGCGGCGTGTGAAACGGATGCACATGAAAGCCCTGGCACTGCTCGCCCGCCAGCCGCGCCAGCCCGGTATTCACGCCGGCGATCGCGATCGGAATCTCGGGATGCGTGATCGGGCCGGGGTTGAAGAACGGTGTGATCAGCGTATGTGAGTAGAACTCGCCGCGCACATTCAGCGGACCGTTGCTCTGGAACGCCTGCCAGATTCCCCGCAGCGCCAGAATATACTCCCGCAGCCGCGCGACCGGCGCGTCCCACGGCATGCTGAAGCGCCGCTCGATATGCGCTTTGACCTGCGTGCCAAGCCCCAGCAGCAGCCTTCCCTCCGAGAAATCTTGCAGATCCCAGGCCGTCTGCGCTACCACCATCGGCGAGCGCGAAAAAGCGATCGCGACCGAGGTTCCAAGCTGGATCGACCGGGTGTGCTCGGCGGCCAGCGCCAGCGGCAAGAACGCATCGTGCTTGGTCTCGCTGGTCCACATGCCGGCAAAGCCCAGCTCCTCGGCAGCCCGCGCAAGCCTGGCGATATTGGGCAGGTGCTTGCCTTCGACGGCCAGTGCGACATCTAGTTTCATCGAGCCTCCTTATGGGATCAGCAGCACTTTGCCGGCAGTCTTGCGGCCTTCGAGCGCCTGATGCGCTGTGGCTGTCTCGGCCAGCGGCACCGTTCGATCGACGCGTACGTCGAGATCGCCTGACCCGATCCAGCTAAACAGCTCGTTGGCGCGCCACAGCAGCTCCTCGCGATCCAGCGTGTAGTGCGCCAGCGTCGGCCGCGTCAGAAACAGCGAGCCTTTGGCGTTCAGGATCTGCGGATCGAAGGGCGGCACCGCGCCGCTGGATTGGCCGAAGAGCACCAGGTAGCCGCGCGGTCGCAGGCTATTCAGGCTGCCCTCAAAGGTCGTCTTGCCCACCGAGTCATAGACCACCTGCACGCCCTTGCCGTCGGTCAGGCGGCGCGTCTCGGCGACGAAATCCTGCTCGGTGTAGCGAATGATCTCGTCGGCGCCGGCCTTGCGCGCCAGCTGCTCTTTTTCCTCCGTCGAGACCGTGCCGATCACGAACGCGCCGCGCTGCTTGGCGATCTGTACCAGCAGCAGGCCGACGCCGCCAGCTGCCGCGTGGATCAGCACGCTCTGGCCGACTTCGATCGGAAAAGTGCTGCGGGCAAGATAATGCGCCGTCATGCCTTGCAGCATCACCGCCGCCGCCGTTTCCAGCGAAATCTCCTCCGGCACCGGAACCAGCTTCCATGCTGGTACGATCGCATACTCGGCGTAGGCTCCGGGACTCATCGCGAAGGCCACGCGATCGCCGACCTGAAGATCGCTCACGTCAGCCCCGACTGCATCCACGGTTCCCGCGCCCTCGCTGCCGAGCGTGAAGGGCGGCGCGCCTTTGTACTGGCCCGATCGCTGGTACACGTCGATGAAGTTCACACCGGCGGCAGCGATCTTGACGCGCACCTCGCCGGCGCCTGGCTCCGGCAGTGGCACGTCCTCGTAGCTCAAGGCTTCGGGACCGCCATATTGATGAACACGAATCGCTTTCATAGCTTGCGGCGGCAGAACCGCCTGCTCCTTTCTAGAAGCTGCGATTGTACAAGACATCCCCAACTAGCGCGAAACCGGGCTTAAGCCTTCGATCGCGATCGTACGCACGGCGCCGGTTTGCAGGTCGGCGGCGCGAATCGCGTGGTTGTTGGTATCGGCGATCCACAGCGTATCGCCGGCAACGCTGAGGCCGCCCGGCTCGTAAAAAGCCGCCTCGTTAGCCGCGCCGTCGACATGGCCGGGAATGCGCCGCCCGCCCAGCCAGCTGCGCGCCTCGCGCGTCGTCGGGTCGACGATCTTGATGCGGTGGTTGTAGCTGTCGGCCACGTAGAGCAGCCCCGCGTGCGCCACAACCGCCTGCGGATGTTGCAGCAGCACTTTATCGCCGATGCCGTCCGCGTCGCCGAAGTCGAACAGCCCGGTGCCGACAATCGTGGTGATGCTGCCGTCCTGGCCCGGCGTGGCGCGGCGGATCGCCTGCGACTCGCTGTCGGCGAAGAAGATCGTGCTGCCGTCGCTCGTAATGCCGCAGGGCTGTGCCAGAGTCGCGCTGCGCAGCGGCCCATCCTCGATCGTTTCGTGGCCGGTGCCGGCCAACGGCGCGACGTAGCCGGTTGCTGGATCGAGCTGCCAGAGCTGGTGCAGCCCGGCCATCGCGATGATCAGCTTGCCGCCGTGCATCACCAGATCCCAGGGTGAGGCCAGCCCGATCTGCGGACCAGGGCCGCGCGCGGATGGGCTGGCTCCGCGCTCACCCGTGCCGGCAACCGTCGTGACGGTGTCGGCGGACAGATCTACGGCGCGGATCAGGTGGTTCTCGGTGTCGGCAACATACAGCGTGTCGCCGTGCAGCGCCAGGCCACGCGGATGATTGAACATCGCCGTCCGTGCATCGCCGTCCGCGTGTCCCTGCTGGCCGCTGCCGATAATCTTTATTACCTGCAATCCCTGCCCTTCGATCCTGGCGACAAGAATTCGGTGGTGGCCGCTGTCAGCGATGAACAGCTGGCCGTGATCGTCGGCCAGCAGCTTGTCGGGATAGCGCAGCGGTCGCGCCGGCTCGGCTGCTTGCAGCGGTGCGAACATCAGCGGGCGCCGGTCGATCAATCCCTGCGCGTCGTAGTGCGCGATCAGCTCTTCGAGCACCGGCGCCCACTGCTCGGCGGTGGTCTCGCCCGGCTGCCCGCCCAGCACGCGGCCCTCGGGATCGATCAGAACCAGCGTGGGCCAGGCCGAGATGCCGTACATGCGCCAGGTGCGGTATTTGCGATCGTTGAGGATCGGGTGCTCCACGTCGAGGCGCAGCGCCGCGTGCTCGATATGCGGCGTGCGCCGCTCGTTGGGATACTTGCCCGAGTGAACGCCGATCACCACCAGCTCATCGTGAAATTGGGCTTCGAGCTTCCGCAACTGCGGCAGCACATGCACACAGTTGATTCAGCCATAGGTCCAGAAATCGAGCAGCACGAACTTGCCGCGCAGATCGCCGATCCCAAGCGGCCCGGCGGTGTTGATCCAGTCGAGATCGTCGGGAAACTCCGGCGCGCTCGGCAGCTCTTCCATCGATCGATTGGTCATGACTCCTCCTTGGCGCTGATCCGGCTTTACTGTCGCTCCTGCTGTGTCGCATCTTGTTTCGGCGCAACCGAGATCAGATCTTTTCGCATTGGATACGCTTCCACGGCATCCGGCTGGCCACAGCGTTTGTAGCCCCGGCGCAGGTAGAAGGCGAGCGCGTTCCGGCTGGACTCAAGCCGCGCCGCTGGGTGGCCGGACCGCTGAATCGCAGCCTCAGCGCATGCCAGCAGCGCCGATCCGACGCCACGCCCGGCCCACGCTGGCGCGACGTACAGCGCCGCCACGCGGTCTCCGTCGACCTCGACCCAGCCGACCGCCGACTCTGCCACGGCTACCCACACCTCATGCTCGCGAATCGCCCGCGCGATCCGATCCGCCGCTGCCGAGCCAGCCCACTGCTCGGCCTCTTCCGGCGACAGCACCGGCACGGCCAGCGCGAGAATCGCGCTCCGGCGGATATGGGCCAGCGCTTCCTCGTCGCCGGCTGCGGCGCGCCGCAGTTGCATCACAGCGACTCCACGCCGCCGAAGAGTTGCGGCGCTTCCACGTAAATGCCGCGTCCGATCACCGCCTGCGTACCGTCGGGCAGCATGATCGCGCCTCGGGTTCGGATCGCCCGCCCGGTGTGCTCGACGATCTCACCCAGCACATGCAGTTCCACGCCCAGCGGCAGCGGCTTGCGATACTCGCACTCAAGGTTGACCGAGGCGACGCGATACCCGGCGTGCCAGACGACCATGCCCATCACCTCGTCGAGCAGCGCCGCCGACGCGCCGCCGTGAACGTGGCCGGGCGGCCCTTGCTGCGCCTCGTTCAGAATAACGGTTGTATGCATGCGCCCCTCGTCGTCGGCCTCCCAGGTGACGCCCATGTTGTGGGGATTGGTCGAGCCGCAGACAAAGCACGAGCCGTGCTCGGGTAGCTTGTGCATATGGTGCTCCTTGGTGAGTTCATTCGTCGATCTGGCGCGCTGCGCCTGATTATCGTGCTAAGTGTACTCCAAAAGCCCGGCCACGATTTTCTTCGGCGCCTCCTCAGCGTCGGATTTAGCGAACGAGCATCACCACCCGCGAGTCCACGTTGATGACCTGTGTCCCGTTCGGTAGCTCGGCGAAGGGCTCGTCCCAGCGCGAGTGGCCGCAGACGGTGAGCGGACAGCCGAACGTGTCCATGAGCGTCCGAACGATTGGTGATCCAAGGTCGTTCCGCTCAGGCAGCGCCGGGCTTTCATGGACGACAAGCACATCTGGTTGCGATTGGAGTAGCCGCTTGAGGTCTTTGGCATACTGCTCAGGCGATCGACGCAGCGGTTTCTCGGGATTGCCAATAATGCCACCAATCCCGGCAATCGTCAGCGTATCAATGGTATAGGTGCCGCCGTCGAGGTACCATTGATGCTCATACTGTTGAAAGGCTGCGGCTTCCGCTGCTGCGCCAAACCGATCATGATTGCCAGGCACGCCAGCCACCCAGCGGAATTGTCGCCGGAAAGCCGTCCATACTGCGCGCACATCGCCGCTGACACCCCGTTGATTCGCTGCTGGAGCAGCGTACAGATCGCCTGCCAGGATAATTCCTATCCGATCTGCGGGTGGTAAAGCCATGATCGACACCAGCACAGCAAGCTCATCCGCAAGGCACTCACCGATCAGCCGAGGCGTTGTCTGCGTGAGCCAGGCAGGCTCTACACCCTGTAAATCGGAGGTGCATACCAGCGCATCAATGGCGGGTGGCAGTCCAGCAATTTTGGCGAGCAAGATCGGCAGCTGCGCCGTAACAACAGCGCCATTCGGGCCGGCGTGCTGATAGGTTAGCTCGTGGATCGGGGTAGGATCGAGTGAAAGGATCTGTAAGGGCATACGCGTTATTATGCATCTACTTCGCGTGCGGCTCAACCGTCGCGCGGGTTTGGCCGATCCAGGCGGTCAGGGCGCGTGGCGCGAAAGCTGTAGTACACTATGCAACGATCGCCTACAGTATGGAGAAAGACTCGCCAATGCCAGATGCCCAGCGCTATCCGATTCCTGCCGTCGAGACCCGCACCGAGATTCGCGTCTCCAACTCGCGTTTCATCGCGACGATCGCTTACACGCCAACCGTTGAGGAGGCCAAAGAGTTTATCGGGCGGATGCGCGGCGAGTTTGCGGATGCGACCCACAATGTGTTTGCCTATGTCGTCGGCTACGGCGCGACCACGACGCTGGGCATGAGCGACGACGGCGAGCCTGGCGGCACTGCGGGACGGCCGGCGCTGGCGGTGCTGCGCGGCAGCGGCCTGGGCGATGCGGCCGTCGTGGTGACGCGCTACTTCGGCGGCACGCTGCTGGGCACCGGCGGCCTGGTGCGAGCCTACGGCGATGCGGTGCGCGCGGTGCTGGAGGTCTTGCCGCGCAGCGAGAAGATCGAGAAGCGCCAGCTCCTGATTACGATCCCCTACACCAGCTACGAGCTGGTCAAACGTTTGATCACGGCGCACAACGGCGAGATCCAGGACGAAGAATTTGCGGTCGCGATCACGCTGACGCTCTCGTTTGCCGTAGAAGATATTCCTGCGTTTATCGCCGAGCTGACCGAGCTAACTGCTGGTCAGGCCGAGATTATCGAGATCTAGATTCCGCACTGCTCAGCGCCTGGATCTCACGAAATGTTTACGTTTTTGCTACAGATGTAGCCTTTTTCGGTGAGCGAACGGTACTAATCTTGCTCCAAGCGACTCTAAGGAGGGTCGTAATGAGCAAAGCATTAACCGAAGTCAATACATTGTATGTAGCCGCTTTGCTGGGCGAGCCGGAGTTTGGGCGAAGATTGATTCGCGAAATGCAGCAAATCAGCCACTTTGAGTTTACCCATGATCGATCGCTGGCAGATGCAGAGCTAGAGGCTCATGGTGAAGATAACGGGGAAGGTTTTCACGGATCACTGGTGATCCGCGATCTGCAAGGCTCCACGCTCTGGAAGGGCGAGGCCACGCGGCCACACGGCTCTCCGGGGCCAATGGCCTACGAGCTGATCCTGGATCAGCTGCGCGCGGCCTTACCGCCCATGGATCGGCAAAGCCGCACGGTCTAAGTCTGTCTTGTCGCCGCGTGGTTTCAACCAGCTACGCGGCGATCGGTCGGTCGAGCTGGCGTACGGCGTCGAGATAGCGCGGCGGCATCAACACGCGCTGCACCAATGGGCGCAGCCGCAGCCGCTGCATCAGCGGGTAGAGCCACAGTGTTCGCGCCAGATGCGGCCGTGAGTGGAGCTTCAGCAGTTCACGCACACGCTCAGGAACCAGCAGCGCCTGCATTTGCAGCAGCAGGTCGTAGCGCCAGGCGCCGAGATGCCGCCGGTACTGCTGGTAGAGCGCGGCGGTGTGCGGGCTATACACCAGATCGCGCTCAAGATGTCGCTGCCGGTCGATCAGCCAGTCGGCGTAGGTGGCCGGCAGATCAGGAATATGCAGCCCAACGCCGACGCGCCGAAAAACCTCGAAGTTATCCTCTTGCTCGGTGGGCGTGAGCGGACGATGCACCAGCTCATAGGCGCGCCATGAGTAATCCATCAGCATGTACAGCACATCGCGGTTGGCCCAGTCGGGCATCGACATGCCGCGCTTATGCTCGACGGCACTGTGAATCGCGGTGATGCGATCAAACGTCTGCTGCGCGGTAGCCTCGTCTACAAACACAATATCTTGTGCAAAGCGCGCCGTCGAGAAGAGCCGCCCGATCGGATCGCGCGGCAGATTGCCGGTGAAAAAGAGCCAATCCACGGCGCGATTCAGCGCAAACTCCGCCGCCGATCCCGCGAAGACCAGCATAATTGTGTCGGCGTTGCCCCAGATCGTCCGTACGATCGAGCCCTGTGGTACAAAATCAGCCATAGTTATATCTCGTGTGAGGAACAAAGGAACAAGGCGATGCATCTTTGTTCTTTTGTTCAAGCCTGATCGATCTAATCTAAAAAGTACTTTTTATTACCAAGTAGTGTACCGCATCAAGTGGTGTATCGCAATCAGCCAATTGGCGTCGCTTGCTTAGCGGTCACGGTTTATTATGACTTTGAAACGCTCTTAACTTTAAATTGACTAATTTCGATCTATGGATTAGAATAGGCAAGAAGTTAAGAATGTATTAACAATCTCTCATCTCTTGATCGTGCTCATGTTGTGCTCAAGGGATGAAGGGTTGGAGTAAAACGCTCGACTGCAATCATCGGCGGCTTTGCGGCGGCCTTCTCCCCAAGGATTGCAGCGACGATCGAAGCGGGCTCTCTGCTTCGAATATCCCTGCACAGCTAGCTACGCCTGCGATCGTTCGACTGTACACGGTATCTGCCGTCCGGTCGTGCGAGCGTACCGGCTTTCGTGCGCGATCTGCGATACAGCAGGCATCGGATCTACGGTTTTGTTTCCGGTTCCATCCCCCCAGCCACTCCCGATCGCAGCGGCGCATTGATCCGGCGTGTGAGCGTTTGCGCGCTCCAAAGGTTGAGGCCACAGATCACATGTGCCCTCAGCCCGTCCTACGCAGCTTCGGGAAAGGAGGTCTGGCGCTTCGATGGAGCAGCGGAGTTGATGCTCTGCTGCGTCAGGATTCGCTCCCGGCGGACGAGCTGGACGGCTCATCTGCTACGTTGGTCGACACAGCTTGTTTCTATCTTAAACCACGGAGGAGATTCCCATGGCAACCTACACCGGAAAAGCATCATGGTTCTGCTGCTACCCCGATCCCTGTGGCTGCGATGGCTGCTGCTGCCAGGGCAGCAACTGCTCAACTGCTTGTGGCAATAGCTCGTACTGTGGCGTCGGCGGCTGCTGCACCTGCCGCTCAGGCTCCTACGGCTTTGCCTGGAAGACAAGCTGCTCCTGGTGCTGCAACTACAGCCTCTACAAGACGGTCTCCTGCGGCGCGTCCGGCACCTTTGTGTACGGCACCAAGAGCCGCACCGGCAAGCGTGTGGATACCGGCCCAAGTACCTGCGTGATGGTCGACTTCACCAAGGCGCTGTTCAGCCAGTTCGCCTCGCTCTCGACCGGCATCATCTCAAATGTTAAGGCTACCGTCTAAGCACTCGTCTTGCAAAGGAGCAGCTTTCATGGAACGACGCAGTTTTCTCAAGGTAGTCGCAGCCGGCGGCGCGGCGGCGGTTAACTTTCTGTATCCCGGTCTGACCGGCGTAGTCAGCGCGGCGACCAAAGGCGACCAGGCGATCGAGAAGCACCCCGAGAAGCACCCCGAAGATCCGGCCAAGCATCCAGAAAAACATCCTGAGATCGATCCCGATTTCGCCGGCGGCTACGTTGTCGAGCGCACCGCCGAGGGCTTTGTGCTGGCCGCCGGTAACGAGTTCCGCGCGATCCGGCTGCCCAAAGATGCCTCGGTCTGGAAAGAATTCGAGGATGTCGATCACAGCGAGATTCAGCTCGGCGACTACGTGGACGTGCGCGGCACCTCGCTGGCGGACGGCTCGCTGCTGGCGAAGAGCGCCTGGGCTAACATCGGCCGCCTCGACGGCACCGTCGAGCAGCTGATGCCGCAGGGCGGCGAGATCATGGCGCAGGGCAGCCGCGTGCGCGTCGCCGCGATCAAGGGCGGCCAGCGCGACATCGAGCTGTCTTCGGCGCTTCAGGTCGTGCGCATTTCCGACGCCGACGCCGATGTGATGGAAGCCAGCATCATGAATGTGGTTCCCGGCACCAAGATGGGCGCGGTCGGTCTGCGCCTGCCCGACGGCGGCTTCCGCGCCACCAAGATCTGGATCTGGCCGCAGGGCTAGTCCGCTCGCAGGCCGGAGGATTGTTGTTCGGAGGATCAACCGGGCTCCGGCCGCGTATCCTCCGAGCCTGTACTTGCTAGCTACCAAGGGAGTATGACGGTGAAGATCATCTCGACATTAACGCGCGCCTGGCTCGGCTCGCTATTTCTCTACTCCGCAGCGCTGAAGCTGATCAACTATCGCGAGACCTGGCGCGCGGTTCGTCAATATGGCATTCTGCCGAAGCGCATGAGCGACGCGACCGGCCTGGCGCTGCCCTGGGCTGAGCTACTCGCCGGCGTGTCTTTTCTGTTCGGGTGGATGTCGCCGCTGGGATCGCTGCTGGGAACCATGCTCGGCGGCTCGTTTGCCTTTGCGGCGCGACAGGTGGTCAAGCAAGAGGCCAAGGTCTCGTGTGGCTGCACCGGCGGCGCGGCCGACCATGACGTCGATCAGACGACGGTCAATCGTGGTCTGGCGATCGCGGGAGCCAGCCTGCTGGTGCTGCTGAGCGGCAAGCGCAGCCATACGCGGCTGCCGGCCGTATCGCTGCTGGCCGGCGCGATCCTCGCGATCTTCCCGTCGCTTCTGGTCGTCAACATCAACCGGCGCGACGCGGAGCGACAGGCCCGGCTCGAAGAGCAGCGCGCGGCTGAGCGTGCCCGCCGCATCGCCGATCTCAAGAGCTTGCTGGACGCGCCGGCCGCCGAGGCGCTGCCGCCCGCGAAGAACGGCAAGCTCGCCGATCAGGATGTGCAAATCCTGGTTGCTTAGGAAAGCGCCCGACTTGAAGACAGGCTGAGGACGGTGCTTATACAAAGGGACTTCCCGCTCTGGGAAGTCCCTTCGGTATAGATCACCCAAATGACGTATTATCAGAAGTGCGGGTACTGTGTGACCTGAATTTTAGGGAACCAGATTATGCATCAGAGTGAGGGTGGGCATCCCACCAATCTTGAAATTTCTTAAATGACTCACTTCCACGAATGAGCGACTCCTTTATCTGCTGGAACTGATTTGCTATTTTGGTATTATTGAAATACCACCTCGCAGAGTTGTTGTGCCTACCAAAAGACTCAGTAACTCCTATGGCTTTTCCATTATCTATAATCGTAAAATCTCTACTTACATTTGGCGGAAAACTAAAGAATCTATCCTCTTTATCAAAGTATATTCGAAGATCTATACCATTATCGACCTGCTTCTGCATTTGTTCAAAATCATCATTTGTAACCTCGTTCCGTTCATTATAAATAAATACCCGTATAACTTTAGCGTTACTTTCCTTATTCGCTTCTAAAATCCTGTCACCAAATACTTCGTCCCAATGCTCAAAAAAGTCTTTTACACTGGTGGAAAATACGGTGTCTTTTGCATCTCTATAAAGATCCAATAAGTATTCCTGACTATCTAATGGACCAAAGTAGAGCTGACCATTTTCCCAGTTATTGACATCGGCTGAGAAATTATAGACTTTCCCTAGAATAGCCTTCCTAAATATTGGATGATCAATACTCAATGCCTTTGTAATACCCTGACCTAAGTTTCTCAGCGCATCAGAAATTTCTTTATCATTTATTGAACCAAAGTTTGAGATGATATTCTCAAAATTTGTAACTTCTTTACTTGTCCTTTTAATAGATGGTCGTTGTGTAAATCTATCAAAGAATATACCGATAACTATTATCACTAACAATAGTACAATCATTACTGGATAAAAAACTTTATATTCATTTGTATCTGGAGTCTGGGTCATTGCAACGATAAGTATTCCTTCTGCGACCAGCACAACAAGCGCTAATAGTTTTATCCAATCACTAACAGCATCTAATATACTAGATCTGTTTTCATTTTTATCATTACGACTCACATAGCTCTCCATTAGATAGAGATGATTACGTAATACAACCAAATTCAATGTGATCGAAAGCCTATAAATAGTAGTATATCACGAGCGTCAACACAATAATGTGCTTTAAACAGCGTGGTTAATGTCTGCTGTAACACCCTTTACTAGACATAATTATATGTGGTTAACTATCCTACTTACTTGCCCGACTTCTGCTTAAACAAACAGCCGTGAGATGCATAAACGTCTCACGGCTCCAAACATTATCGATTGGATTTACTCAAAGACCGGCACCGTCTCCGAGCGGTTGCTTGTGCGCAGCGGGATCTCGGGAACCGCGAGCGTCAGCAGGAACGCGGCGATCACCGGGAAGAGCGCGTAGAAATAGATCTGCGTGATGCTGGTGGCAAACGATTGCTTCAGCGCGCTGCTGATCTGCGCCCCCAGCGACTCGCCCTGCGCCAGCGCGCTCGCCTCGGCCGCGTCCACGCCAGAGAGCGCGCCGGCCAGCGCCTGCTCGCGCGCCTGCGCCACGATCGCGGGCTTTTGCTGCTCAAGACCGGCGCGAATGCCGCTCAAGATCTGATCAACTGCCTGCGGATTGCTCAGCGCCTGCGGTGAAATCTGTCCCAGCTGCTCTTTGAGCTGCGCCGGAAGCTGCGGATTATTCTTGAGCGCCTCCAGCTGCTGCGCATCGCCGCTCTTCAGCGCGGCCTCGATCTGCTGATACTGCGCGTCGAGCTGCTGCTGCACGGCCGCCTCGACGCCGCCCGGCTGAAGCACGGCCTTGAACTCCTCCGGCGTCTGCGGATTGTTGATCAGCGTGGTCTGCGCCTGGGCGTCGTTGTCGCGAATAGCGGCGGTGATCAGCGTGCGCTGGTTGTCGAACTGCTGCTCGATGCCCTGGCGAATCCGCGTTCCAACATCGACCTGCTCACCCGACGCTCCCTCGCCGCCTGACGCGCCGTTGCGCAGCTGGTTGGGGTCGAGCTGGCTCTGGAACTGCGGCGGAATCTGTGACTGGATCGGCGCGAAGTTGGCGGCAATCTGCGCGGTCAGCGTTGTCGAAAGGATCACGCCGAAGATCGCCGCGCCCAGCGTCTGGCCGATCTGCTGGAAGAACTGGCGGCTCGCGGTGGCCACGCCGACTTTCTCGAACGGAACCGCGTTTTGCAGCGCCAGGTTCAGCAGCGGCAGCGCCGGCCCAACGCCCACGCCAACCACGATCATGCGCAGTGTTACGCCCAGCGTCGTAACCGAGGCGTCCATCTGCGACAGCAGCAGAAAGCCGATCGCCATGATCACAAAGCCCACCAGGATGATCAGCTTGTAGCGTCCAAAGCGCTGCACCACGAACGACGACGCGATATTACCGAAGACGACGCCCATCGTCAGTGGAATCAGCGCAGTGCCGGCGGCGGTCGCCGAGACGCCCACGACGTTGACCATAAAGATCGACAGGAACAGGATCGCCGCGAAGAAGGCCGCGCCGTTGAGCACCGAGATGATGTTGATCAGCGAGTATGTGCGGTTGCGGAACAGATCCAGCGGCAAGATCGGCGAGGCCACGCGCGACTCGACGACAAGAAAGACGGCCGTCGCGATGATCGCCAGCGCGAACAGTCCCAGAATGAGCGGCGAGGTCCAGGGATACAGATTCTTGTCAAGCGTCAGACCCAGCAGCAGCGGTACGACCGCCAGGATCAGCAGGATTGTGCCTAGCCAATCGATTGGCGCGCGAATGCCGCTCGCCAGCTTGGGCATTTTCAGGATGATAAAGGCCATCGCGATGATGCCGATTGGGAGATTGACATAAAAGACCCAGCGCCAGTTGATGTTGTCGGTCAGCAGGCCGCCGAGATACGGGCCGATCACGCTTGACAGGCCGAAGACCGCGCCAAAGATGCCCTGGTAGCGCGCGCGCTCACGCGGCGCGAACAAATCCGCCGGGATCGCAAAGGCCGTCGAGGTCAGCGCCGCCGCGCCGATGCCCTGGAGCACACGGTAGATGATCAGCTGAAGCATGCTGCCCGCGATGCCACACAGCGACGAGGCCCCAAGAAACACGACGATGCCGAAGAGCAGCACTGCGCGCCGCCCGTACAGGTCCGACAGCTTGCCGTAGATCGGCACCATGGTTGTGCTCGCCAGCAGGTAGCCGGTCGAAACCCACGAGAGCAGATCGATGCCCTGAAATTCCGCCACGATTGCCGGCAGCGCGGTTGCGACGATCGTCTGGTCGAGCGCCGCGAGAAACAATCCCAGCAGCACGCCGGCCAGAATCATGATCTTGGTGCGCTGATCAAGCGTAGATGCGTAATCGATACGCTGGTTTTGTGGGGGAGTATTTGTCATAATTCCTCAATCTTCAAAGCTAACGCCTATATGCGCTACGTACCGGTCCCCGACTCTTGCTCCGAGCGCGCCTCGGTTGAGTGCAGAAAGGCCAGCACCTCAGCCAGCGCATCGATCGTAATGCCAAGCTGCGGCTGCGGCATTTTGGCCAGATGCTGCGCCAGCTCGCCTACACGTGCCAGCTCGATCTCGTCGAGCAACTTGAGGCCCGCGTCCGTCAGCATGATCTCTTTGTGCCGCCGATCCAGAACGCCCTCGCTGCGACTGACGATGCCGCTTCCCACCAGCCGATCTACCAGATGGCTGGTCGCTGCCAGCGATAGATTCAGATGTTCGCTGATGTCTGAGATTGTGGCGGTGCCGGTGCGGCGTAGAAACCACAGCGTCACTAGCTGCGGCATCGACAGCTCGACGCGCCGCAGAATGCCCATGGTATCGCGCACGCTGCGCCGCATCACCATCGCCACGAAATCGCGGAGCAGATGTGCGAGCTGCTGTGTGGACTCATTCTCGTTTAAACTTGTATCACTCATATCATTTCAATCATCGAATACTTCGAAGCTTCGAATGATTTTAGTGTACTCCTATTAGATCGAGGTGTCAAACCCAAAATTTTACGGATTCTAAGAGATTGTTGACTAAGCAACGTAGTATGTTGACTTTTTCACAAACGCCTGGTATTCTATCGCCGCGCTGATGCTGCCATGACGCAGCACTGACAAACCCAATTCCCATGTCGGAAAAGGAGACAACATGCTTGCACGACGCCTGGTTGCGTTTGCGCTTGCCTGCGCGCTGGTGTTTGGTACCCTGTTTGTACCGACGAACACTATCGCGGCATCGCCCCCCACTCTTTCATTACCGATTCCTCTGGGCGAAACCTGGAAAGTTATCCAGGGCTATAACTGCGGCACTCACACAAGCTACGACGACAACGCTTTCGATCTTGTTAACACCAGTGGACGTACGCGCGGCGCTCCGGTTCGAGCGGCTGCCGCCGGAACCTACTGGTGGTGGGGTGCTGCCGGCGGAACCGTGATTCTGTCGCATGGGAACGGCTACTACACCATGTACTCGCATCTCGAAAGCCACGTTCCTTTTCGCAAGGGTCAGAGTGTTGCCGCCGGAACTGTAATCGGCACAGTCGGTAGCGCTGGCACCAGCTATTCCAATCCGCATCTCCATTTCGAGATGTTTTATGGTGAGGGTGTTGCGGCGAAGAATCGTCGCGGCGTACCGCTGGCATTTGCCGAAGGCTACAACTTTCCCGACCATGAGCGCTGCAACGAGTATATGGGGGAGCGCCTGACCGCCGGTGCCGGGCCACGAGACGTGCAGCCGCCCACGACGCCGACGCTGCTCGATCCGGGCCAGGGCCGTAACCAGATTGTACGCTGGCAGGCATCAAGTGATGCCGAGACGGGGGTGCAGGGCTATCAGGTCTATGTCGGCACCGACGCTCAAGGAGCCGGCGAGTGGTTCGTCCCGGAGCCGCAGGTTGCACTGCCGACACTGCCGGCCGGACACTACTTCGTGCGGGTGCGGGCCATCGACAATGCCGGCAACGCCTCGCCATGGGTAACGCTGGTCGAGGTCAACGTATAACCGACGGTCGATCTATGGTATCTTACAGGGACGCTGCGGCGTCCCTGTTTTGATATTAACTCAAGGTCACTATGTTACTGCGCTTTGCCTCGTTCAATCATCCTGATCTGGTTCACGCCGTTACAACTCGCCACGGTGGCGTCTCCAAAGCGCCGCATGATGCGCTGAATATGTCGTTTTCACGGCCTGACGATCCGTCGGCGGTGCGCGAAAATCGGCGGCGCGTCTATGCAGCGCTGGAGATTCGGCCTGAGCGCGTGGTGCAGGCGGGGCAGATCCACGGCGACGATGTGCTGGTGGTGACGGAGGCGCACGCCGGACGCGGCGCGCTGGATCGGCCCTCGGTGCTGCCGCCCGCCGACGCGCTGATCACCAACCGGTCGGATCTGTATCTGCTGGCCTGCTTTGCGGACTGCACGCCGCTGCTCTTCTTCGATCCGGTTCAGCGCGCGGTTAGTGTGGCGCACGCGGGCTGGCAAGGAACGGCCAAACAGATCGGGGCGGCGACGGTGCGCGCCATGAATGCGGCGTTCGGCTCGCAGCCCGCAGATCTTCAGGTGGCGATCGGGCCGTCGGTGGGGCCGTGCTGCTACAATGTCTGGCCGCATGTCGCGGAGCAGGTGCGCGCGTCGCTGCCGATGCAGCCGCAGGTGCTGGCTGAGCGCGACGGACAAACGTTTTTCGATCTGTGGCAGTCAAACGCCGAGACGCTGCTGGCGTGTGGTGTGCGGCGTGAGCGGATCGAGGTCAGCCGGATTTGCACCGTGGATCACGCCGATCGCTTTTTCTCGCATCGGGCCGGCAATGGCGTGACCGGACGATTTGCCGCGATCATCGGGCTGCGCGGCGAGGAGCACTGATGGAACAGGCTCAGCAGATCGCTCAAAACATCGCGGCGGTACGCGAGCGCATCGCGGCGGCAGCAGGTCGCGCCGGTCGATCGGCGGACGAGATCACGCTGATCGCGGTGACCAAAACGCACTCGGCGCGGCGGATCGACATGGCGCTGGCGGCAGGCGTGACGGATTGCGGCGAGAATCGCGTGCAGGAGGCCGAGGAAAAGATCGAGCTGCTGCGCGACAATCAGGTGCGCTGGCATTTGATCGGCCATCTTCAGCGCAACAAGGCCAAACGTGCCGCCGCGCTCTTCGATATGATCCACTCGCTCGACAGCGTGAAGCTGGCCGAGGCGCTGAGCCGTCACGTCGAGGAGGCTTCGCTGCTAGGCCAGCGACGGCTGCCGGTACTGTTGCAGGTCAACGTGTCGGGCGAGACGACCAAGGAAGGCTTCGATCTGGTCGGCGGTGTGTCGAACACGGCGGCGCTGGCAAGCTTCGTCGATGCGGCGCGACAGATTGCTGCGCTGTCGCAGCTTGAGGTGCAGGGCCTGATGACGGTCGCACCCTACGCTGACGATCCCGAGGAGGCGCGGCCGGTCTTTCGGGCGCTGCGTGAGCTTCGCGATGAGCTGGCGCGGCAGCTTCCGCAAGTATCCTGGCGGCATCTTTCGATGGGCATGACCGGCGACTTCGAGGTGGCGATCGAAGAAGGCGCGACGCTGGTGCGCGTCGGGCGGGCGATCTTCGGCGAGCGCGGCTGAGCTGGCGATTCGATCAAAACTTGCCCGAATGCTCATTGACGTACCATAGATAATGGTGTCTATCTAAGTTATGCGGGATAAGACGATATTTGCGGGAGGGGGAAGAGAGCGTTATGCAACAGGCCTTACGCATGACCGCATTGGTGCAACCAGGCGGAAAAATCGAGGTTACGGATGCTGATCTGCCCGTGGGTCAACCGGTTGAAGTGATCGTGCTGCTACAGTCACCCTCTGCCATACCTCGCCGCTCTATCCTGGAGGTGCTGGATGATGCACCTGGACATTTAGGCTTCCAAACAGTGGACGAGGTTGATGCTTATCTCCGGTCGGAGCGCGATACATGGGATCGTTGAATGTTCCAGCTTCTGGAACCGTGTATCTTGATACAAATACTATCATTTATGCCGTAGAACGCATCGAGCCATATCGCACCTTGCTTGAACCTCTTTGGCACGCCGCTGTGCAACAACAAATTACCTTAGTCACCAGTGAGCTAACATGGCTAGAAACGCTGGTTAAACCCTTCCGCGATAACAATACTCAGCTGGAAACCTTATTTCGGTCGTTCCTTACTGCCCAGGAGATGAATCTTGTTCCGGCGACACTTCCTATTTGGGAACAAGCAGCGCGATTACGGGGAGTGGGCTTGAAGACGCCCGACGCTGTGCATGCAGCAACAGGGCTAGCAGTCGGATGTTCCTTATTCCTTACCAATGACCCGATTTTTCAACGAGTCGCTCTTCTTCCCGTTACAATCCTTAACATCGTGCTCAACAGTTGAGGAACCACGGTATGTGTCAACAACTCTACAGGCAAACAAAGGCGGGACACGACTTCTGATCGTGTCCCGCTCTTGATTTAATGCGGATCTAGCGGCCCAGCCAGCGCCGGAAGAGTGGATCGAGATCACGGCCGCTGCTCTGCTCTAGCGCGGCCTGCACATCAGCGCTGTGGGCAATGCCGTACTTATGTGCGGCAAAGTAGCGCTGCAAGCCACCGAAGAACGCCGCGTCGCCGATCTCGCCGCGCAGCGTGTGCAGGAACTGCGCGCCGCGCCCATAGACCGAGGCGTAGTAGACGTTCCAGGCTTTGTACTCGCCGATGCTCAATCCAGCCGGCAGCGTGGCTCGGCGCGACAGCCGCGTAACGGTTTGATCGTACATGCGATTGGCGGCGGCTTTGCCGGCCCACTGCTCCTCGACCACAATTCCGCTGTACTGGGCGAAAGATTCGTCGAGCCACGGCTCGTTGAAAATATCGTTGCCGATCAGGCCGTAGAACCACTGGTGCCCGACCTCGTGCGCTGTGACGAAGCGCGTCTCCTGCGTGTAGCGACCGTTGAGCAAGATTACGATCAGGCCGGGAAACTCCGCGCCGATGTCGTAGCCGCGTCGTCCGTTGATCAGGTGAAACTCCAGCGCGCGATACGGATATGGTCCGAACTTGCCGTTGAAGGTTGCCAGCGAGGCGGCGGCGTGCTTGGCCATCGTGTCGGCGGCTGCGTCGAGGCCATCGTCCACGCGATGATAGACCACAACCTCGGTGCCGTCGTGGCTGGCGCGGGCGCTGGCGAAGCGTCCGACGCTGAAGGCGAACTCGCGCACCGGCCCGGTGACAGCCTCAAACGTCGTGGTGCCGTTGTCGTTGGCCGTCGTGCCGATGGTGCTGCCGCTGCTGATCGCGGTCCAGCCTGTGGGCACGT
>DASWTW010000308.1:0-2232 GCA_036401895.1 Herpetosiphonaceae bacterium
CGCTTCAGCGTCAGCAACACCAGCGGTCGCGAGGTCAGCGTGCCGCGTCTGCGCGTCTCGATGCGCGGCCCCTCAGGAACGATCTACAACTTCCCGTCCACGCCTAACCTGACTCTCGCGCCGGGTCAGTCCTACACCTACCAGCAAACGCGATCGCTGCCCGAGGCCGGCCGCTACACCGGCGAGGCCCAGTTCTACAACGGCTCGACCTGGTATAAGATCTACATTGTTCCCGGCAGCGGCCTGGCCAACTCGCGCCAGTATGTGATGAGCAATCTGCCGCCGCGCAAGGGCGCACGCACGCAGGGTCCGAACGGCAAAAACGGCAAGGCCGGCGAGCCCGTCAACACCTCGACCGGCAACTTCGTGGCGACAAACATCGATGCAACCCTGCCGGATCTCGGCCAGTCGCTGGCGTTTGGCCGCACCTTCAACAGCCTGGATGTCGAAACGCTCGGCAGCTTCGGCCCTGGCTGGTCGGCCACCTACGACGAGCAGTTGATCCGCCGCGACGACGAGTCGGTGATCTACCGCCAGGGGACCGGCCAGCAGACGTATTTCGAGCCGGGCTTTCGCGAGGAGTACGTTCCCAACAACGAGGACGGCGAGATTATTCTGGTGCCTGACGGCTCATACGTCGCCGAGGACGGCTTCGATCTGACGCTGGCGCGCGACATCAACAGCGGCGCGTGGACGCTGACCGACGCCGACTTTACCACGACCACGTTCGACGGCGCCGGGCGCTGGCAGACGATTGCCGATCGCTATGCCGTGACGCTGACCGCCGGCTACAACGGCGCGGAGCTGACCTCGGTGCGCTCGGCGAGCTACACCTGCACGCTGAACTGGGCCAATGGTCGTGTCACGGCGATCGCCTGTCCGACTGGCACGCTGCGCTACGCCTACGACGGCGCCAACCGCTTGCAGAGCGCTACCGATCTCAACGGCGCGACGATCAGCTATGCCTACGACGACCTGCACCGCCTGACACGCATCGTCGACGGCGACGGGCGGCTGGTTGTCGAAAACGTTTACGACGCCGCCAATCGCGTGGTCACGCAGCGCGAGGGCATCACCAGCTGGACGACGTTCAACTACGACACCGGCACGCGCGTTTCGACCTATGTCGACGCCGGCGGCCACACGCTGATCGATACCTACGACGATCGCGATCGCCTGTTGCAGCGCGTGGATTCGCTGGGCCACGCCGAGCGCTACACCTACGACGCCGACGATCGGCTGCTGAGCTACACCAACCAGCTCGGCGCAACCTGGCGCTACACCTACGACGAGCGCGGCAACCTGCTGACCGAGACCGATCCGCTCGACGCAACCTGGCGCTACACCTACGACGAGCGTAACCAGCGCCTCACCGAGACCGATCCGCTCGGCCACACAACGCGCTTCAGCTACACCGGCGATGTGCTTCAGAGCAAACAGGACGCGCTGGGCGGCCAGCAGAGCTACACCTCCACGCCCGCAGGTCTGGTACTCGCCGAGACCGACGCGCTGGGCCGTACCAAACGCCGCACCTACACAGCCAGCGGCCAGATCGCGACCGAGACCGACCCCAGCGGCGCGACGACAACCTACGAGTACAACGCGGCCGGCGATCAAACCGCCGTGATCGACGCGCAGGGCCAGCGCACACGCTACCAGTACGACGAGCAGCACCGGCTGACGCGCATCGACCACGCCGACGGCAGCGTCGAGCGGCTGGCCTACGATACGCTGGGCAATCTCGTCAGCCAGACCAATGCGCTGGGCGCGAGCCGGCAGCTCTTCTACGACGGCAATAATCGCTTGATCGGCGAGACCGATTTTACCGGCGCCGTCACCGAGTATTTCTGCGACGGCATCGGCAACCGCGTGCGCGTCGTGGATGCGCTCAACCAGGAGTCAACCTTTGCCTACGACGCGATCGGGCAGCTGATCGCGCAGACCGATCGCACCGGCGCGACCTGGCGCTACACCTACGATCCGGCCGGACGGCTGCTGACCGAGACCGATCCGCTGGGCCGCGTGATTACCCGCGAGTACGATGCAGCGGGACGGGAGATTCGCACCGTAGACGCGCGCGGCAACGCCGTGAGCCGCACCTACGACGCGCTGGATCGCACCACCGGCGAGACTGATCTGCTGGGCGCGACGACGAGCTTGAGCTATGACGCGCTGGGCCGTCTGAGCAGCAGCACCGACGCGCTGGGCCGCATCACGCGCTACGAGTACGAT
>DASWTW010000309.1:0-18267 GCA_036401895.1 Herpetosiphonaceae bacterium
GCCTGCTGGTCGCGGCTCTGATTCCGCTGGCGGGTCTGATCATTTTGCTGCGCGCGCCAGGGCTGCCCTTCGATAAGCTGCGGGCAAATCCTGCGCTGGTGCTGGTGATTCTCGCCAACGGATCGAGCTTTATGGGCGCGCCCTTCGATGCCTGGTGGCACACAACCTTTGGCCTCGATCTAACGGTGTGGAGCCCGCCGCACCTGCATCTGATCCTCAGCATCGTGCTGGCCGTGCTGGCCTGCGCGGTCTATTTCCTGGACGATGCGCCCGCCAACGCACCGCTGATGCCGTTTCCCGCCGTCGATCGCCGGCGCGCCGTGCTGCTGTTTACGCTGACGATGGCGCTGCTGCTGGGAACGATTCTGTTCTCGGAGTACGAGATCGGCGCGCAAAGCCGCGATGTGCGGGTGCGTGAGCTCTGGACCTATCCCGTGGTCTGGTCGTTCTTTGTGCTCTTCGCGCTGGGTCTGTTCGCGTCCAGCACGCGCTCGATCGGCATGGCGACCGTCGTCACGCTGTGCTATCTGGTTGCACGCTGGGCGATCATCGGACTTGATCGCGCGCTGCTCGATTTTCGTGGCTTCCATGCCTACCCGCTGCTGATCCCGGCGCTGGCCTTCGATCTCCTGCTGGCCTATCTTTCGGCGCGCTGGCAGGATCGCCGCTGGCTGACGGTGGGCATCGCCGGCTTTGTGGCGTCCGCTGTGCTGGCGATCACCACGCCGCTCTTCTGGGGCTGGCTGGATGTCGCGCCCCGGCTCAACGTGGAGCCCTGGTCTGGCTACTGGCCGATCGCGCTGGGATCGGGTATGCTGGGCCTGGCGGGCGGCTGGGGTCTCGGCGCACTGCTGCGGCGGCTGCGTCCCTCGGCGCAGGTCGATCAATCGGCTGTCTTTGAGCAGCCGGCCCTCGCCCACTAATCTTCCATCTCTGCAAAGGAGCAGCTCATGCTTATTCGGAGTCGAGCGCCGGTGCGCATCGATCTCGCCGGCGGCTGGACCGATGTTCCGCCGTTCGCCGACCGTGAAGGTGGGGCGGTGGTGAATCTCACGCTCAATCGCTACACCTACGCCACGCTGCGCACCCACGCAGGCTCGGGCGTGCGCATCCAGTCGGCGGATTACAACACCTACGTCGAGGCCGAGACGGTGCGCCGCCTGGAATACGACGGCACGCTCGATCTGGTCAAGGCCGCGCTCAAGCGCCTGGAAATTAACACCGGCCTGGATCTGACCACGCGCGCCGACGCGCCGCCAGGATCGGGCCTGGGTACCTCGGCGTCGCTGGGCGTGGCGCTGGTTGGCGTGCTCAACGTGCTTCAGGCCGAGCGGCTGTCGGCGCATGAGGTGGCCGATCTGGCCACGCGGCTGGAGATCGAGGAGCTGGGTATCGCCGGCGGCAAGCAGGATCAGCTCGCGGCTGCGCTGGGCGGAATCAACTTCCTGGAGTTTGGCGCGCATCCGCCGATCAGCAGTCCGCTGCCAGTCAGCTCCGGCGTGATCAACGAGCTTGAGAAGCGGCTGGTGCTCTGCTACAGCGGCACGTCGCGGCTGTCGGGCGACATTATTCAGCGCGTGCAGCACGCCTACACCAGCGGCGAGCCCGCCACCTGCCACGCGCTGCGCACCATGCGCGACATCGCCCGGCGCGTGAAAAGCGCGCTGCTCTCCGGCGAGCTTAGCCAGCTGGGAGCGCTGCTGCGCGAGAACTGGGAGTGCCAGCGCGCGCTCCATCCCACGGTCACCAACGAGACCGTCGATCGGCTGTTTGCGGTCGCGGAGCGAAACGGCGCGCTGGGTGGCAAAGCCTGCGGCGCCGGCGGCGGCGGTTGTATCGTCTTTTTCTGCGAGGCCGATGCAGAGCGGACGGTGCGGCAGGCGCTCACGGAGGCGGGCGGTCAGATCATCGAGTTCAATCTCGATCGCCATGGCCTGCAAACCTGGCGCATCGACGAGGAAACGGGGCGCGTGTTGTAGTGTAAAGAACAGGAGAACAAAGGCGAATCAGTGATGAGGCAGGGCGGATCTTGTAACGGCTGAAGGTGAGGAGATAGAGCGGGTGTTGTAACGGTTTTCACGGAGGTTCTCATGGACGAAACCATCTCTCAGCCATCCGATGTTGCACCGGTGTTCGGCCTCGGCGCGAGCTACAATCCTTTTGTGCCGCCCCAGCGTGACGATCCATACTCGTTCTATGCTCAGGCTCGGCACCACGAGCCTGTGTGTCATGTTCCGTATCTGAATCTGTGGCTGGTCACGCGCCATGAAGACGCGCTCGCGGTTCTGCGTGATCCGGCCCGTTTCTCATCTGCCGATTTCCTCAAGCCGATGATGCCCTGGCCGCCGGAGCTCGCCAAGATCCTGGACAGCGGCTATCCCGAGGTCGCCGGGCTGGTCAACAACGATCCGCCGGATCATGATCGGATTCGGGCCTTGTTTAGCGCGGCTTTCTCGCCGCGCCGTGTGGCCGAGATGGAGCCGCGTATTCGGGAGCTGGCGCATGAGCTGGTCGATCAGTTCGCCGCTCAGGGCCAGGTCGATCTGGTACACGACTTCACCGACCCGCTGCCGATGATCGTGATCGGTGATCTGCTGGGCATTCCACGCAGCGATATTCGCATGCTCAAGGGCTACTGCGACGACCGCATGTTGTTGTACTCGCCTGAGATTCCGCTTGAGCAGAAGCTGGTCTACGCCGAGAACTACATGGCCTTTCAGCGCTACTGCGAGGCCATGATCGCCGATCGTCGCGTGAATCCGCGCGACGACCTGACGACGGCGCTGGTCGAGGCGCGCATCGACGGTATGAAGCCGCTGACCAATGCCGAGATCATCGTCAATATGCTGATCCTGTTCTTCGCTGGTCATGAGACGGCCAGCAGCGTGATCTCCCAGATGGTTCATCTGCTGCTCTCCAATCCTGAGCAGTGGCAGGCGCTCCAGGCGGATCGCAGCCTGATTCCGGCGGCGGTTGAGGAGGGCGTGCGCCTTGCCTCGCCGGTGCAGGGCGAGCCGCGCACAACCACGCAGGCGGTCGATCTGTGCGGCGCGCATCTGCCGGCGGGATCGCGGGTGCATGTGATGTATGCCTCGGCCAATCACGACGAGACGGTCTTTGCTGATCCCGAGCGCTTTGACGTGCGGCGTGATAATCTCAGGCGGCATCTTGGCTTTGGCTGGGGCGTGCATTTCTGCCTCGGCGCGGCGCTGGCCCGGCTGGAAATTCGGATCGCGCTGGAAACCTTGCTCGATCGGCTGCCCAACCTGCGGATCGCGCCCGACCACACGCCCGAGTTTGTACCGAACTTCTTTTTGCGCAATCCCACGCGTCTGCCGCTGACCTGGGACGTCGCCTGATGCGATCGGTCAGAAGTCGCAGCGATCGCTCCTGATCGCTGTGCTTGTTTTGGCTCGCGAAGCGATTAACGCATAAGAAGCTTCGTATACATTAAGGAAACCTTCTTGCGCGTATGATCCACTGCCTGATGGGGCAATTGGGTCAGTGGATCATACGCATCCTGTAGCCTCTGGAGCTTCCTATGCGCCGAACACACGCTTTGATTGCGCTTGGCCTTCTGCTGGTGCTGGCAGGCATTCGAGTCGCGGTGGGCCAGAATCTAGCGATCACCGAGGTCGATATTGTCGACTTTGCGTACCAGCCCCCGGAAGGCGTTTCGTCAGTTGGGAGCAGTGTTACCTGGACTAACACGGGCAGCTTTAACCACACGGTCACCTTCGACAGCGGCCAGGGATCGTCGGGCACGCTGGCTCCCGGCGACACATTTACGTTCACGTTTCCCAGCATGGGCCGCTACAGCTACCACTGCACGTTCCATCCCTCGATGACCGGCTATGTAGATGCGCTGCCGCCTGTGTCTTTCTTCACACGCACCTGGATACCGCTGACAACCAACTAGCCCCGCCTCAAGCATCGATCTGCCCTCGCTCCTATGTGGAGTCGAGGGTTTTTGTGCTGCTCACGTTCTGCCAAGCCTCATCTTAACCTTTCTGTAACTTTTCTGTAACTGCGGTATGGGTTAAGTAGATCGCGTCGGACGCGACGCACGCCCTCCTCACACTGCGTCTCTGGTCTACATAACTGTTCAAGGAGGAACACGATGAGGCGACTCCGCTGGGCTCTGCCGCTCATTCTCGCGCTCACTCTCGTCTCGTATCCGCAGGTCACACGGGCTGGAAGCTGGGTGACCGGGAGTATCTCGACCTCGTACGGCTCACGCAACTACAAGCTCTGGGTTCCGGCCGGCTACACAGGCAGCAGCGCGGTGCCGCTGGTGATGATGCTCCACGGCTGTACGCAGAGCCCCGACGATTTCGCCGCCGGCACCGGCATGAACTCGCTGGCCGAGAGCAACACGTTTCTCGTGGTTTATCCTGAGCAGCCGTCCAACGCCGATCAGAACAAATGCTGGAAGTGGTTCGAGTCGGCGCACCAGTCGCGCGGCGCGGGCGAGCCGGCGATCCTGGCGGCGATCGTCAACAAGCTGCGCGGCTCGTACAACGTCGACGGGCAGCGGATGTATGTCGCGGGAATGTCGGCGGGCGGCGCGATGGCCGTGGTCATGGGCGCGACCTATCCCGATCTTTTCGCGGCGATCGGCGTCGCGTCCGGCCTTGAGTATAAGGCGGCAACCTCACAATCTGCGGGCTGGACTGCGATGATGCAGGGCGGCCCCGATCCCAATCAGCAGGGCCTGGCGGCCTATCAGGCGATGGGCAGCGCCAAACGCCGCGTGCGCACAATCGTTTTTCACGGCAGCAGCGACTACACGGTCTATCCCGTCAACGCCGATCAGATCATCACGCAGTGGGCGCAGACCAACGATTACGTCGACGACGGCAGCGACAACAACTCGGTCAACGCGACCGCCGATAGCACGACGAACGGCACCGTGCCTAACGGCTTCAGCTACACCCGGTCGATCTATAACGACGCGGCGGGCGCTCCACTGCTTGAGAAATGGATCGTCAACACGATGGGGCATGCGTGGTCGGGCGGCTCGACGGCGGGATCGTACACCGCGCCCAAAGGCCCGAACGCCAGCCAGGAGATGTGGCGCTTCTTCAGCGCAGGCTCCGGCAGCAATCCACCGCCGCCCAGCGATCCCGGCGATACGACTGCGCCGGTGCTGACGATCAGCCCGGCGGGCGGCACGTTCGACGCGCAGGTGTCGGCGAATCTGTCGCTGAACGAGTCCGGCTCGATCTACTACACCACCGACGGCTCCGATCCGCGAACCAGCGCCACGCGCGGCAGCCTCACCAACAACGGCCGGCTGACTTTCACCACCACGACCACGCTCAAAGCGTACGGCGTGGATCTGGCCAGCAACGCCTCGGCGGTGCAGTCGCATACCTACACGATCAACCATCCCGAGACCAGCGTGACCTTTACGTCCACGGGTACAGAGGATGGTTATGCAGCGGCCAATACGCCGACAAGCACGACCGGTGGCTATGCTGTCAGCGTCGATGTGTACGCCGGCGATAACGCCGACGCGCCGATCCGAGGTGTGCTCTCGTTCAACACCGCGTCCATTCCCGACAGCGCGACGATTCTCGGGGCTGAGATCCGGCTGACGTACACGCAGGGCACGCTCGGCAATCCCTGGGTCGGCATGGGCTATCTCGTCGGCGACATCAAGCAGGGCTGTTTAGGCACGGGCTGCGCCGTCGCAGCCAGCGATTTCGAGGCCGGCGCTTCGCTCGGCGAGGCCGTCACGTTTACCGCGCCCACCGGAGCGGGCGCCGCCGGCACGCGTGTCAGCGGCAACCTGACGAGCAGCGGCCTGGCCTTTATCAACAAGACCGGCGCCACGCAGTTTAAGCTGCGCTTCCAGAACACCAGCAATCGCAACGGCTTCAGCGACTATCTGCTGCTGGCGGGCGGCGAGCATGTGACCAGCGCCTATCGTCCGGTGCTGATCGTCACCTACAAGTAGGCCACGCGGTAACGTCGAGCGGGTGAGTGCCTGAGCTGGCCTCACCCGCCGATTCATGCCTATCTCCTGGCCCTCATCCCCGGCCTTTTAGGCCTCCCCTTGCCCCGAACCTCAGCCAGCTTCGGCTTCGGTTGCGACAGGAGAAGGGGAATGTGGTACTTTTATACTCGGTTCTTGGCCTCGTTCTTTTGTTCTTGGCTCCTTGTTCTTTGTTCTACCAATTCTAGGTTCTGGGTTCTTGGTTCTAGGTTCTCCCGTTTGTTCTTTGTTCTTAGGAGTCTTCCATGCATGATTTTCGTGAGCGGCTGCTGCGCGGCGATCAGCTAATCGGGACGATGCTCACGCTCACAGCGCCAGCGGTCGCCGAGATACTGGCGCTGAGCGGCGTTGACTGGCTGTTTATCGATGCCGAGCACAGCGTTTTTGCAACAGCCGAGCTACAGGCGGCGCTTCAGGCTGCGGGCGCGGTGCCGTCGCTCATTCGGCTGGCCTCGGTCGCCGAGGAGCCGATCAAAAAAGCGCTGGATATAGGCGCGGCGGGGATTATCGCGCCGCAGGTCAACTCGGCGGCGCAGGCTGAGCAGGTGGTACGCTGGGCGAAGTACGCTCCGCAGGGAGCGCGCGGTGTCGGGATTGGCCGGGCGCATGGCTATGGCTTGCGGCTTCAGGACTACATCGCGAATGCCAACGCGCGCACGGCGGTCGTCGTGCAGGCCGAGCATATCGACGCGGTGAATCAGATCGAGGCGATTGTTGAGGTCGCAGGTGTGGATGCCGTGCTGGTCGGGCCGTACGATCTGTCTGCCAGCATGGGTTTGATCGGCCAGATCGATCATCCCGAGGTCGTGCGGGCGATCGAGCATGTGACCGTCGTCTGTCTGAGCGCGGGCGTGCGGCTGGGCATCTTCGGCGTCTCGGCGGAGGCCGTGCAGCCCTACATCACGCGCGGCTACACGGTGATCGTGGCCGGCGTCGATACGCTGTTTTTGGCGGCGGGCGCGCGCCGGGTGCTGGCGCAGCTTAAGCCCTAGCCGTTCAGGTAGAGCGAGGAGGAGCGTGAAGTCCGCAAAATTGATCGGAGATCAATGTGGCTAGGTTTCGATCGCCAGGGCTAAGCCTTCGGCCGGGAGTGTAGCCGCCGGTAGCGCAGGGAGCGCTGGCTGCTCGCCGCCATGAACCGCTGCGAGCTCAGCCTGAGGAATCGCCAGAAACGCATCGACGATCTGCGGATCGAACTGCGTACCGCGACACCGGCTGATCTCCTCAAGCGCCAGCTCCACCCGCAGCGCCTTGCGGTAAGGACGATCGGATGTTAGCGCGTCGAAGGCATCGGCGACGGCGAAGATGCGCGCGCCCAGCGGAATATTGGTGGCGGATAGCCGGCTGGGATAGCCGGTGCCGTCGAAAGCCTCGTGGTGATGTAGCACGACCTGCGCCGCCTCGGCCAGAAACGGAATATGCGCGATCATGCGGTAGCCGATCTCGGGATGCTTGCGCATCAGCGTGCGCTCCTCGTCGGTCAGCCGCCCTGGCTTGAGCAGGATCGCGTCGGGCACACCGATCTTGCCGATGTCGTGCAGCAACGCACCGCGCCCGATATCCTCGATCTCTTTGACCGAAAGCCGCATCTGCTGCGCGATCAGCTGGCTATAGCGCTTGACGCGCTGCGAGTGCTCCTCGGTCTCCTCGTCACGCGTATCCAGCGCCCGTGTCAGCGCCTGAAGCGTGGCCTCGTAGGAGTCCGTGAGGCGCTCATTCATGGTTTGCAGCTCTTTGACATGCACCTTGGTGCGATCCATGTACTGCTTAAAGGCCACATGCATCATGCCTACCGGCCCCATTAGCACCAGCACGCCGAGCGTACCAAAGTTGAGATAGCTCAGCGCCAGCATGATCGCCAGCGCGCTCAAGACGACATAGTGCGGCGAGAGCCAGCGGTACTCGGCCTGCCAGATCTCGCTCGGCCGCCGCGACTCAAGCTGGCCGCGAATGAAGCAGATCAGTACCTGATTGATCCCGTGATAGACCAGGCCAGCGGCGATCGCGGGCAGAATCAGGTTCGGCAGTCCAGCAGCTGCCAGCGGCTCGTCGACGAACAGCTGGAAGAGCGCGTTTGCGCCTAGACAGGCCAGCAGCAGCGTGCCAAAATTGATCAGCGAATGGTACAGCGGGCCGCGCGATTTGATCGCCTGTGAGATCGTCAGTGCCAGCACGGTGACCAGAATCCCCAGCTCCTGGTGCAGGAATGTCGCGGCCAGAATCGGCACTGCGGCGACCGTGATCTTGCCCCGGCCCAGGTTATCGATCGCGAACTGGATCACGATTCCCGTCAGCGCGCCAAAGAGCGCCAGCGACGACCACGACACGCTGCTGCTCGATGCGCTAAGGCCCAGGAGGATCAGGCCGGCTGCAACAAACACGCTGCTTAGCCAGAGCACGCGCCGGGTCGGGTTTGGCGTGATCGCGAGCGTGGAGTCGTCGGCGCGCACACGTGTGATCTTTGGCGTCGGGCGTGTAGCCGTGTTGTGCGATGCGCGTGTGGCGCTCTGAATAAAACTCCAGAAGGGTCTCGGCGTTTCCTCAACTGCAACCGGCCCCGGAATTTCGGCGGCCACCAGGTATTCGCGGGCCCACTCGCCGGCCAGCGCGCGACTCTCGTGTCCCGCCACAACCACGCGATTGCGTCCGTCGCGCTTGGCCTGATACACGGCCAGATCTGCGGCACGTATCAGCTGCTCGATGGTGCGGCCATCACGTGGATAGCTGGCGACGCCGATGCTCAGCGTCGCGCCGATCGGCCCTTCAGCACAGGCGATCTCGAAGCGCGACTGTTCAAGATCGACGCGAATGCGCTCGGCCACAGCGCGCGCGCCATCGGTATCGGTGTCGCTCAGCAGCACCACGAACTCTTCGCCGCCGAAGCGCGCTGCCACATCGCTGCTGCGAATATGACGGCGCAGAATGTCGGCGATGCCGAGCAGTACCACGTCGCCGGCCTGATGTCCGTAGGTGTTATTGATATTGCGCAGATAATCCAGATCGCAGATCAGCAAGCTGAGCGGCTGCCCGTTACGGCTCACACGCTCGATGTCCCGCTTCATGATCTCGTTGAAGTGGCGCATGTTGGCCAGGCCGGTCTTGGGATCGGAGGCGGCCTCTTCTTTGAGATTCGGCACGTGCAGCGCCTGGAAGATCAGCACCAGCGGAATCGCGGTGATCAGGCCATAGATCGGATCGAGCAGCCAGGCGATCGCAAAGCCCAGCCCGATACAGGTCAGGCAGCCTTCCAGCAGCAGACTTTCGACGGTGAAAAGGCCGCTGGTACGGAAGGATTGTCCGCGCGCCAGCTTGAGAACCCAGGCCAGCATCAGCGCCTGTGTCAGCTGAAAGATCGGAATGGTCAGCGCCAGGCGCAGCCCGCTGATCGAAAACAGGAGCGTGGGATCGGTCAGCTGGTCGTAGCCGGTCAGCAGCTGCAGGCTCATGTCGGTGATCGCGGCAGTGATCAGCAGCTGCGAGATGTTGAAGATCTGGCCAAACCAGGAGCGCCGGTGAAAGTACCACTCAGGCAGATAGGTGATTACCAGCATGAGCGCCAGCAGCGGGCGCGGCAACAGGAGCGCCGCCGCAAACATCGGAGCGAGAGTGAGATGATCCGAGCGCTGGCCGGTTGTGCTCGATCGCGCCACAACAAACACCTGGCAAATCGCCGCGATCGTCGTGAGGCCCAGCCCCAGCAGCACGTCCTCCATGCTCAGCGAGTTCAGGGGATGCTCGAAGACAAACCAGTAAAGTGCTAATCCCCCTAAAAGGTAGCAGCAGGCTAGATACAGCCGAGCACGTAGCGAAAGTTGCCGCATCTTAACGCTCCGAATATGTGGGGGGTGACTGATAGGCTTAGAACAATGCGCGTAAAACAGTGTCTATGAGTATGATCTTGACTTTATTGAGTATGATCTTGACTACATTGTATAGTAGTATGCATGGGCCTCAGCAGTGGTAACGTCCCATTTATCGCTAATCCTTGGTGTAAAACCAGGTATGACCTCTTGACACGCTGCGCCTGCGCTAAGGTTTGCTTGTGTGGTCGATGTGCTGATCTCAAGCTCGGTATCAGCCTTAGATTTCCGTCTGATGCTGCATTGCTCTGCTCTCCGGCAACGCATGATCCTGGCGACTCAGTCCGCGCCGGATCGTTGCAGGGCACTTAAGCGGCGAGAATCGACATGCCGCGCCGCTATATGCGATTCGCCGTCTACTCGACGCCCTGCTCGGTGCTGGTTCCCCAGCTCGCCGTTACCGAGTTGGCGGTACTCCAGCTGGCGGTACTCCAGCTGGCGGTGCTCCAGCTGGCTGTGCTCCAGCTCGCCGTGCTGCCGCTGATTGTGTTCGACGAAGCGCTATAGGTTGTCGCTCCGTTGGGTCCGATCAGTTGCTGGTTGATGGCGATGCCTTGATTCGCCAGGCCGGGCGTGCCAGCGTAGCCGGCGATCGCCGTCGCGTTGACCAGCCTCGCGCCTGGCGCCGCGCTGCCAAACGTGGTCGATGTGTTCTGGATCAGCCACTTAACCTGATCGTTGGTCCACTCAGGACGCGCCTGGAAGGCCAACGCTGCCACGCCCGCGACGACGGGCGCGGACATCGAGGTCCCCGACATCCAGATGTACGTGCCGTCGACAACGCGCTGCGGAAAGCTCCGGGCCAGGCTGCACTCGCCCGAGGCCAGCACGCTGGAGATATAGCGGCCCGGCGCGACAACGTCCGGCTTGCTGAAGCCATCCTGTGTGGTGCCGTAGCTCGACCAGGGCGCGAGCACAGGACTCGCTGGATTAGTCGTGCTCTGGGGGCCTGTCGCGCCTACTGTGACGACGAATGGATCGTTGGCGGGCGGGTATTGCATTGTGTTAGGACCGGAGTTGCCTGACGCCACCACAACAAAGATGCCGTTGAACCAGGCGCGCTCGACGGCCGCCGCCAGAATACTGGTACGCGAGCTCTCGGCAACGCTGGAGATCAACGACAGGTTCATCACGCGGATGTTATAGGTCTGGCGGTTGGCGATGACCCACTCGATCCCTCGGACCACATCCGACAGATACGACATGCCGTTGTCGTCGGCAACTTTGACGCTGATCAGGTTAGCCTCAGGAGCGATCCCAACATACTTTCCGCGCACCGCCAGGTTGGTCGAGTACCACGAGTTGCCGCCGATGATGCCGGCCACATGCGTACCGTGACCACTGCCGTCGGCGAGACTATCGCTGGTGGAGCTGAGCTCGACCGCTGCGACCAGCCGGCTGGCACCGCTGGCGCTGCGCCAATCGACGAGCCCGGCGCGAATACCGGTATCGATCACGGCGACGCCGACGCCGGCGCCGGTTAGCGGCCGGGTGCCTGACCAGAGCTGTGTCGCGCGTACAGTCTGGGGATACCCCGTGCCCAGGCGCGAGCCGTCCACCGCGCCGGTTTTCAACATCAACGCGTCCGGCGCGATGTACTTAACAGCGGGATTGCTGCCGATGCGGGCGATCGCGCGGCCGGGCAAGGTTGCCACGAATGTTTCCGCCGTCACTTCTCCGCTTTTGGCTCCGCCCAGCGCGGTGACAGCGTTATCCGCCTGTGGATCACGATTGATACGCGTAACGAGCACTCGAAATGTTTGGTTGGGACTGGCTGCCGCCTCGCGCTGGAGCTGTGGGAGCACGCGGCTTTCGGCCGGGGCAGCCTGCACGAGCGGTGCTGCGGTACCAGCCATAAGTGCTATCAATGCGAGTAAAGACAGGAGCGTATAGTTCTTCCGAAATTTCCAGATGGCACGGGGGGATGCAGGGAAGCATCGATCAACCCATCGTCTGATGGATGATTGAAGCATGGAAGGCTCCTTGTTCTACAATGTGTCGCTGAACGAATATTTGGTTGAGCAGAACCGTCTTCCAGGAGCGCTTCTCACGTCGGCAGCCCGGCTACCCTAGCACAATTGCTGTAGGCCCGTAGCTTTGCGTCCTTGTCTTTCGGCAAGTTTGCCTTGATCGATCCGTGAAGCTAAAGGTTGCAACGAAGATAGATGCACCTCCGAGGGTTTCGTAACCCGCTATCTGCGCTAAAACAGTTGTGTGCGAGTCGGCAGTGTAAGTGGCTCACACCATGCTCCTGGAAGCGTGGCTCTGTGTCCTCATCCCGTTGTGAGCTTGCGCGGACCTTCGGGAGAGTTACGCTCGGAATTAATAGGGTAGTGCGCTGGCCTTTGCAAGACTTCGAGTCATGCGCTTGGCCGAGGAGTGGATTAGAGCCTTGCGCCAGGTGGATCGCTGCCTTGCTAGATTCATATCATAAAAACGTGCTCTTGCGCTACATCTTTTGCTATAGACTAACCACAAACAGGACTAAAGTACCGAGGATTGCTGGAACGGCGCGCGGTGGATCGACGTCGAGCCGGGATCGAAATTGTGTATTGTATGCTCAGCTTAGTCGAGTATCTTATTGACATAAGAAAGGACAACTTTTCAAAAATCCACGCTTGTTTTGACATAACCGATGGAAAAGATGCCTTCTCAAGCTCAATATTGCCCTGGCCTGTGCGACAGGGAACCGGGGCAAAAGTTTGCTGAGGTTTGGGGGAGGGAGCTAGGGGCGAGGGCCTAGAATAAACTGAATGTTTCACAAGATGCGCTTGCCGAGACTGCTTGAGTCCCGGCAAGCGCTGGTTTGGGCTAGCGCCCCTGATGGCGCGGCGGCCGGCGCTGGAGAACGGTTCCTTTGCCGTTACCGTAGGGCTGCTTGCTTGGACGCGCGGGCAGTCCTCCACCGGGGACTCCTCCGCGTCGCTGCTGCGAGGGCTTTTGCTTCTTTCCCATACAATCCTCCGTGGCACGTGGCGACCAATCGTCGCTGATTTAACGCTGCGATAGCGCTAAGGAAGCGTCAGAACATTCACGCCAACGGCTCAAGAAGGAAAAAAAGAACCGTGGGCGGAAGGTTCGCCCACGGCTTGGAGTATCGCGATCAAGCAATAGCTATCCTGGCGACTCCTCAGCAGAGGGCGTGATGCGGCTTGCTGTCCGAACGCGGTTTGCGTTTGGCACAATAAACAGCATCATGTCGCGCAGGTTGGTCACTGTGGAGTTGCTCCTTAGTTGCTATCGCTAGGTGTAAGCTTAGCACAGGCGCTGCCTGGATGAATCGGACTTTTGACTAATACTGTATCGGCCGATCGGAAGAGATGGCAGGGCCGCGCTCGAAGCGCTGTGCAGCGTTCGTCCGGGCGACTCAGAGCAACGTTTGGCCGCAGCGCTTGAGGGCGCTAGCGATTGGCTGAGCGCTCGCCGCAGAGGCCGGGGCTTTCGCAGGGTGAGCGGCCGGTGATCGCGATTTTGGCGTTGCCGGTATTGTCGTAGCTGAGATCGAAGCTGGTCCAGGCCGTGTTATTGGTCAGATCTGTTTCGACGAAGGTGCCCAGCGGATTGGTTGTGCTGACCAGGTAGTATCGGCCTGGCGGAGCGCCGGTCAGATCCAGCTGCTGGCCGTCGGTCGACTGATGGTATTGATCGACCCAGCCGGCCGACACGCCCTGGTAGCTGGTGTAGCAATCCCAGAAGGTTTTCTGAGACGTGGGCGCGTTGCCTTCCAGGCGGTACAGATCGATCAGGCAGAAGCTGACCTTGACCGAGTTGGAGCCGACGATCGGGCCAGTGGGACTGCCAGCCCGCGCTTCGAAGAGCGCAACATCGCCGATATGCCAGTGATTATGCTCTTCGTGAAACTCATAGGTGCTGACGAGATGCTCTTCCACAACCTGCCCGCTGGCGTTCACGATCTCCTGGATCGCGTTGGTGACGGGCGGCACCGACTCGGGGCGTAGCTGCCAGGGACCATCGCCGGTGTTGGCGATGCCGTTGGAGAATCGTAGAATCGTGCGCTGTTGTTGGTTGACGATTTGAAGATGCACGGGAACAACCGTGCGCAGATCGGGGTAGAGACCGGTGGTGGATCTGCCCGCCCGAGCATAGAGCGGGATCGTGAGCGAGAGTGCCGCGCCGAGGATCAGAAGCATCAAACCGCGCCGTCGCTTCATCTGGCCCTCCTTGATAAGGCTATCTAACATGTGCGAAGTCATTACGTGGTACCGAGACCAGGCACCTCCTTTCGTAGATGTCGATGAGCTGATGCTAGTGGGAGTAAGCCTATTGTAGCGGCGGCGTCAACCGGCGATCGATGCTGGTGCTTAGTGGCTGATCCTCAGCTCAAAAAACTGAAGATCCCTTTAAATAAAACTTCGACCAAATCCCAGCCGCTGGTCTTCGAAACGTTCTTCTGCCGCTGATTTTCGGCGTCCTGAACTCGTTCGACCAGGAAGTGAATCGCGGCGCCGAGCGCTTCCTCGCGTGTGGCAAACGGCCCCAGCTGTCTACCGTTGACTGATGCGATCCAGCCCCGCGACGGACTGACAAGATGCGGGCGGATATTGATGCCTGCGTTCGCGACGGCTTTCCAGACCGCTTGATTATCTATCGGCTGCGGCGTCGCCTCAGCGCCTCGGGGATCGTTGTTGTCGCGCATGATGTGGCTCCTGCTGCGTTGCTAGCTGCCGAAATAGACGCCTCCCGATCTGCGATTGTTGCCAACCAACAGCCCGCCGTGGAGCTCCACAGCGGGCTGTTGCCGTCAGGTGTCGGTTGGGCTGCTACCAGGCGAACCTAGTTGCAGGTGAAGTGTCCCGGATTGTCAGGATGGACCGGATTCGAGTTGGCGTCGGCATCCTGGGAGAAGACCATCGCCAGCTCGCGGTAGCCCGACGACGAGGGATTCGTCGTGCTGGACGCGCCGTCAGCCTGCGCCACATCCTGCAAGAAGCTGATAATACCTGGAGCGAGGCTGCGGGTGATCATCCGCTCGCCGTACGCGCCTGGACAGACGTAGTACACGTTGTACGCGCCCACCCAGTCGAGCAATCGATCGCCCAGAACCGGCCCGGCCTCGCCGATGTTGCCCTGAAGCGCGTCCTGGCCCCAGCCGCCGTAGGCGTAGTCGATGTCGTCGTAGCTCTCGCTGCCGTAGGTGAACCACTCCGGCGTGTCGCGATCCGGCCGTGGCTTCACGTCCAGATGATCATCGCCGTAGCCGCCGAAGAGATGGTCATGACCGCGACCGCCCCAGAGCACGTCGTTGCCGTCGCCGCCGAAGACATAATCTTTGTCGGCGGTGCCGGCCAGGTTGGTATCGCCGTCGCCGTTGACGACGTCGTAGCCCGCGCCGGCGTGGAGGCTGTCGTTGCCGTCGCCGCCGAGCAGCGTATCGTTGCCCTCAGCGCCCGCGCCGGTCAGGAAGGCGTAGAGATCAACCTGCCGCGTGAGCGTGCCCGCCACGTAGACCGTCTCGGTGATGAACGGCTGGCGTGGCTCAAGATCGCGCTGGCGTGAGCCGTTTTCGAGCAGGTTAGTGACCCGCCCGAGGTCGCCGACGATCGCGTCTTCGCCGGCGTTGCCCTCGATCAGGTCATCGCCCAGCTGGCCGTAGAGATCATCGTGGCCCGCGTTGCCGCGCACATGATCAGCGCCGAACGCGCCGATCTGCTCGGGCGTTTGCGCCATCGTCGTCACGCGCTTGACCAGATCGAACGGAGCGTTGCCGCCGACGATCTTCTGCCAGACGCCCTGGCCGTTGGTCTCGCGCACGATCGTGCCGTTGTCGGCCAGCACGACGTCGTCGTCGTCGCCGCCCTGGATCACATCGTGGCCGTCGCGCAGGTTAGTCGGAGCGACGTTGCCGCCGATCACGCCGTTGCCCGCTGAGCTGCCGCCGAGAATATCGTCTTCCTCGCCGTCGCCAAAGATCCAGTCGGAGCCGTGGTTACCCTCGATGTAGTCGGGACCGCTGCCGCCGTGGATCTCGTCGCCGCCGTCGTCCTCGTCGATCGCCGCCGCGCAGGCTGCGTCCGCCACGTCGGTCTGACCATCGCCGTCGTTGTCGCGGCCGTCGAGGCAGTCGTAGACCGTCGAGGTCGCGCTCTCGCGGCCGTCGCGATCGTTGTCCACGCCGTCGGCCGGATCTTCGTCGATGCGGCTGTCGTCGTCGGCGTTGGGCGAATTGTTGCCCTGGCCGAAGATCAGATCGCGGCCGCCCTCGCCGTAGAGCTTGTCGCTGCCGCTGACCTGCGGGCTGATCGTGTTGCTCAGCGACTGGACGTCGAAGAGCACGGTCGCGCGAACGGTGTCGTTCGTGTTGGGATCGATCTGCCACAGGCCCTGGCCGTTGAGCGCGCGACCGATGCGTGCGTTATCGCCCGCGATCACGTCGCCGTCCTCGCCCGCCGTAGCGCCGGTGCCGTCGTCGCCCGAGATGCGATCGTCGCCGTCGAGCAGGTTATTGCCCACGCGGTCGGCGTCGATCACGCCGTCGTCGGCCGAGCCACCGCCGAGAAGGTCGTCCTCGCCGGCGTCACCGGTGATCAGATCGTCGCCGTGGTTGCCTTCGATCGCGTCGAAGTCCGCGCCGCCGGAGATCGTGTCGTTGCCGCCCTGGCCATAGATGCGGTCGTGCTCGTCGCCGCCGGAGATCGTATCGCCGCCGCTGCGATCGGCCGCAACTGCGCTGCCGACGGTTTGCACGTCGTAGAGCGTCACATCGCGGATCACGTCCTGCGTGTTGGCGTCGCTCTGCCACAGGCCGTTGGTCAGCGGCCGTGTGATCGTGCCGTTGTCGCCGACGATCACGTCGGCTCCGTCGTCGCCGGTGATGGTGTCGACGGCGTCGGTCAGATTGGCCTGAACGGTACCACCGACGATGTCGTCCTGGCCGGCATCGCCATGCAGCTGATCGCCGCCCGCGTTGCCTTCCAGCAGATCATCGCCCGCGTTGCCGTTGAGCGTATCGTTGCTGCCCTGGCCGTAGAGCAGATCGTCGTCGTCGCCGCCCTCCAGCGTGTCGCCACCGCTGACCACACCGAAGTCGGCCGAGTCGATGTCGCGCAGGATACGCGGGTTGTGCTGAATGCCGTTGTTGAAGGTGTTCTTCTGCCACTGGCCGTTGACCAGCGTGCGCACCAGCAGCGCGTTGTCGCCCGCCAGCACGTCGAAGCCGGCGCCGCCCAGCAGCTGATCGCCTTCGTCGAGCCGTCCGTCCACGCCCTGCGGCCCGTCGTCGTTGATGCGACCGGTACCGCCGACGAGATCGTCGTTGCCGTTGTTCCCGTGGAGCAGATCGCCGCCGGCGTTGCCCTCAAGGTAATCGTCGCCGCTGCCGCCGCCGAGCGTATCGTCGCCACCCTGGCCGTAGAGCAGGTCGTCGCTGCCCTCGCCCAGCAGCGTGTCGCTGCCGCCGACCTCAGAGCTGACCTCCGGCCCACCGACGATCGCCACGTCCAGGAAGCGGACGCTGCGGATCACGGCGGCGTTGAAGGTGTTGATATGCCACTTGCCGCCGTCCAGCGGCCGTGCGATCTCGGCGTTGTCGCCGGCGATCACGTCGAAGTCAGCCGCCAGATCGTCGCCGTTGCTGCCGCCGAAGAGCTGATCGTTGCCGTCCAGCCGTTCATCGACCGCCGTGGCCGGATCGTCGCTGGTAGTGCGGCTGGTACCGCCGATCAGATCGTCCTGGCCCGAGCCGCCGAAGAGCGTATCGTTCCCGGCGTTGCCTTCCAGCGCGTCGTCGTCGGCGCCGCCGTCGAGCTGGTCATCGCCGCCCTGGCCGTAGATCAGGTCGCGGCCCGCCTCGCCCGAGAGCTGGTCGCCGCCGCTCACATCGTCGGCCGGCGTGGATGCGGTTGTTGCCACATCCAGCAGCGTTACCACGCGGCGCGTCACCTGAGCAGCGCCGGTGCCGAAGTTATCCTTGATCGGCTGTCCGCTGGCGAGCGGCCGTGTGATCGTGCCGTTGTCGCCGAGCAGCACGTCGTGGTCGGTGAGAAGATCGCTCACGCCGTTGCCGCCGTGCAGCTCATCCGTCCCGTCGACCGCGCCCGCCTGTGCCGAGCCGCCGATCAGATCGTCCTGATCCGCGCCGCCGTAGAGCAGGTCGCTAGCAGCGTTGCCTTCAAGATAATCGTCGCCCGCGTCGCCCTGCACCTCGTCGTTAGCCGCGCCGCCGTACAGCCGATCGTTGTCCTCGTTGCCGTGGAGCAGATCGTTGCCGCCGAGCGTCGGGTCGAGCAGCGTTACCACGCGGTCAGCGCCCGTGACCTCGGCGTTGTCGCCCGCGATCACGTCGTCGCCGGTGTTGCCGTCGATGATGTCGCCGGCGTCGGGCGTGCCGGCCTCCGCGCTACCGCCGAGCAGGACATCGTTATCGCCGTCGCCGGAGATGATGTCGCT
>DASWTW010000310.1:0-57253 GCA_036401895.1 Herpetosiphonaceae bacterium
TCCCGGCCGCGTGCGGGCCAATATGCTGCCCGATTTCCTCAAAGATCGCTTTCCAATCCCCGAGGGCAAGCAGACCGTCGATTGCACGCCGCATGTGCTTAAAGTGCTGGAGCATCTCGGCATCGATACGCTGATCCCGATCGGCGGCGACGACACGCTGAGCTACGGCGTGCGCATGCACCAGGAGGGCGTGCGGGTGGTGGCGATCCCCAAGACGATGGACAACGATGTTTTCGGGACCGACTACTGCATCGGCTTTTCGACGGCGGTCACGCGCTCGGTCGAGTTTATCAATGCCCTGCGCACGCCGACCGGCTCGCATGAGCGCATCGCGGTGATCGAGCTGTTTGGGCGCAACTCGGGCGAGACAGCGCTGATCTCGGCCTATCTGGCGGACGTGGATCGGGCGATTATTAGCGAGGTATCCTTCGACATCGAGCGGCTGGCCGGGCTGCTGGTCGAGGATCAGCGGCGCAACCCGTCCAACTACGCGATCTGTGTGATCTCGGAGGGCGCGTCGATGATCGGCGGGCAGGTGGTGGAGTACGGCCAGGAAGATGCCTACGGCCACAAAAAGCTCGGCGGTATCGGTATGATCACCGGCGAAGGGCTCAAGCGGCTTACGGGTGTCGATATTGTCTACCAGCAGCTGGCCTATCTCATGCGCGCGGGCGCTCCCGACTCGCTGGATCGCATGGTGGCGATCTCCTACGCGAATCTGGCCGTCGATCAGATCTTGCAAGGCCACAGCGGACGGATGGTTGCGCTTCAGGAGGGCATGTACACCACGGTTCCTGTCGATACGATGACGCAGGGAACCAAGCGCGTGGACGTGGCCGAGCTGTACGATAGCGAGTCGTACCGGCCGCGCGTGACGCATATTCTGGGCAAGCCGATGTTCTTGTATTGAGGTAGGTCCTCACGGAGAATGGCCCTCACCCCTAGCCCCTCTCCCACTGCGGTAGGAGAGGGGGATTTTTGTACCCGGTTCTTGGTTCTTTGTTTTTGCCTCCTTTGTTCGTTTGTTCTTTGATCGCCCCGGTTCTAGGTTCTAGGTTCTAGGTTCTTTCGTCTCCTGCTCTCCATGCTATAATCGAGCTTATGAACATCGCAACGCTTATCCGCCCGGACCTGGCCGCGCTGGAGCCCTACACGCCGATCGTGCCGTTTGAAGCGCTGAGTGAGCGTCTGGGCTTGCCCGCCGAGCAGATCATAAAGCTCGACGCTAACGAAAATCCGTACGGCCCGTCGCCTCGGGCGCTGCAAGCCATCGCCGAGTACCCGCACTACGCGATCTATCCCGATCCCGATCAGCTGCCGCTGCGCCGTGCCCTTGCCGGCTACACGGGACAGCCCATCGAGCGGATTCTGTGCGGCAACGGCTCAGACGAGATCATCGACCTGCTGATGCGCCTGTTTCTCGCGCCCGGCGATGTCGTCGTGGAGTCGCCGCCGACCTTCGGCATGTACAGCTTCAACACCGGCGTCGTCGGCGGTCGCATCGTGCAGGTGCCGCGCAACGACGACTGGAGCGTGGATGTCGAGCTGCTGGCCGAGGCGGTGGAGCGAGAGCGAGCCAAGCTGGTCTTTTTGCCGTCGCCGAATAATCCCGATGGCGGCGTGCTGCCGCGTGAGGCGGTCGAGCGGCTGCTGGAGCTGCCGGCCGTGATCGTGATCGACGAGGCTTACGCCGAGTTCAGCGGCGAGACCGTCGCAGATCTGGTCGGCCGCGCGCCGAACCTGATCGTGCTACGGACCTTCTCGAAGTGGGCCGGTCTGGCCGGGCTGCGCATCGGCTACGGGCTGATCCCCGAGGCGATCATCGAGCATCTGTGGAAGATCAAGCCGCCCTACAATATCAACATGGCCGCTGGAATCGCTGGAATCGCCGCCCTGGACGATCTGCCGTATCTGATGGCCAACGTGGACCGGATCGTCGCCGAGCGTGAGCGGCTGTTCACGGCGCTGCAAACGATCGACGGCTTTCAGCCGTATCCATCGCGGGCCAACTTCATTCTGATCCGCCTGCGTGATGGTCGTGCCCGCGAGTTGAAGCTGGCGCTTGAGCAGCGCGGCATTCTGGTGCGGCACTACAGCAAGCCCGGCCTCAGCGACTGTATCCGCATCAGCGTCGGCAGACCGGAGCAAAACGCTCGCGTGCTGGCCGAGCTTCGGCAGATTGTTAGTCAATAATATTAGTCCTTGTTCTTTTGGTTCTAAGTTCTAGGTTCTAGGTTCTTAGCTGAGGTTTTCATGCGCGACGAATCGATCAGCTCGTTACTCGACTTCGCCCAGGAGCTGGCCTGGCAGGCCGGTAAGATCACGCTGGCCTACTACGGCACCGGCGTTGTGCCCGAGCTCAAAGCCGATCTTTCACCGGTCACGATCGCGGATCGTCAGGCCGAGGAACATCTGCGCACGATGATCCAGGCGCGCTTTCCAGAGCACGGCATTCTGGGCGAAGAGTTTGGCGAGACCAATCCCGGCGCGCGCTATCGCTGGATTCTCGATCCGATCGACGGCACCAAATCGTTTGTGCAGGGCGTGCCGCTCTACGGCGTGTTGGTGGGATTGGAGCGCGACGACGAGCCGATCGTCGGCGTGTGCTTCCTGCCAGCGCTCAACGAGATGATCGCTGCGGGCCGGGGCGAGGGCTGCACCTTCAACGGACGCCGCGCGCAGGTCAGCCAGGTAGAGCAGCTGAGCGACGCGGTGCTGCTGTGCTCGGATGCGCGCTCGTTCGACGAGTACGGGCGCGGCGCGGCCTTCCGCGAGCTTCAGCAGCGCGTCAAGTTCGGGCGCGGCTGGGGCGATTGCTACGGCCATGTGCTGGTCGCCACGGGCCGGGCCGAGATCATGCTCGATCCGATCATGAATGTGTGGGACTGCGCCGCGCTCCTGCCGATCCTTCAGGAGGCGGGCGGCACCTTCACCGACTGGCGCGGCGTAGCGACGATCCACGGCGGCAGCGCGATCTCGACCAACGGGCGGCTGTTTGCGGATGTGCTGGGAGTAATAGGGAACAAACGAACAAACGAACAAGCGAACAACGACGAGCAGAACTAAGAACCAAACAAAAGATCACAGGAACAAGCAAAGCAAATCTTCCCCTTGTTCCTTTGTTTGCCCGAAGGGCTTAACATCATGCCAAGAATTGCGACGATCGAGCGCACAACCAAAGAAACACAGATTACGCTGACGCTGAATCTCGACGGTACTGGCCAGTCCACGATCAGCACTGGCGTCGGCTTTTTCGATCATATGCTGGAGCACATCGCCAGGCACGGCCAGTTCGATCTGACGGTGCAGTGCGTGGGCGATCTGCATATCGACGAGCATCACACCGCCGAGGACGTGTCGATCTGTTTTGGGCAGGCGCTCAACCAGGCGCTCGGCGATAAAGCTGGGATTGTACGGGCGGCGCACGCGTTTGTGCCGATGGACGAGGCGCTCTGCTTCGCGGCGATCGACATCAGCGGACGGCCGTATGCCGTGATCGACGCCGAGTTTCACACCGACCGGATCGGTGGCCTGAGCACCGATCTGATCTGGCATATCTTCGAGACGATCGTGATCCACGCGCGCATCACGGCGCATCTGCGCGTCCACTACGGGCGTAACGATCACCACAAGGCCGAGGGACTGTTCAAGGCGTTTGCGCGCGCCCTCGACGCGGCGACGCGGATCGACGAGCGGCTCCAGGGCCAGGTGCCGAGCACTAAAGGCGTGCTGTGAGCGATCGCGACGAGTTGCTCAGCTGGGAGCGGCTGGCACGCTCGCTGGCGCCCGAGATCCTGGCGCTGATCGAGCAGGCGGTGCGCATCGCCGAGACGCAGCACATGCCGATCTATCTGGTCGGCGGCCCGGTGCGTGATCTGTTCTTGCAGCAGTCGATCACCGACATCGACCTGGTGGTCGAGGGCGACGCCTGGACGATCGCCGAGGCGTTTCAGGCGGAGGCTGGCGGCAAGCTGACCAGGCACGCGGCGTTTCGCACGGCGGCGGTTGAGATCATGATCGGCGCAGAGCCATTCGTGATCGATTTCGTCACCGCTCGGCGCGAGGTTTATCCCGCGCCCGCCGCGCTGCCGGTGATCATGCCGTCGCACATCCACGACGATCTCCGGCGCCGCGACTTTACGATCAACACGCTGGCGCTGCGGCTCACGGCTGCCGATGTGACGCTGCTCGATCCGTTCGCCGGCGTGGAAGATATTCGCGCTGGGCTGGTGCGCGTGCTCCACGACGAGTCGTTCGTCGACGATCCGACGCGGATGCTGCGTGGTGTGCGCTTTGCCTCGCGCTTCGCCTTCGCGGTCGTGCCGCACACCACGGCGCTGGTCGGGGCCGCGCTGGCTGAAAACATGATCGGTCGCACATCGCCGCAGCGGATTTTACACGAGCTGTGGCTGCTGCTGGCCGAGCCACGACCGGAGGGCGCGCTGCTGCTGCTGTATGAGTGGGGCGCGTTTCCGCAGCTGGAGCTGGTGTGGAGCAGCGCCTGGCTGCGGCAATTTCCCGCCGCTCGTGCCGCCGCCTCACCCGATCTGCCGCTGCATCTGATCGGCTTTGGTCTGCTGGTCTGGCCCATGAGCCAGGCGCAGCGCTCGGCCTTTGCCACGCGCTACAACCTGCCGACCGCCGAGCGCAAGCTGCTGCACGAGCTGCCGTTCGCGGTGCCGCCCGCGCTCCATCAGCCCGAGCTTTCGGCGCTGGAGCTTGAGCGGCTATTGCATGCGTATAGCCCGATGGCGCTGTGCGTGCTCCAGCTGGTCGCGTCTGAGGTTGCGGCGGCGCAAATCGCGCTCTACGCGACGACGATTCGTCAGCTGCCCGCGCTGCTCTCCGGCGACGACCTGCGTGAGCGCGGCGTTCCGCCCGGCCCGATCTACCGCGAGATCCTGCATGAGCTGCGTCAGGCCCAGCTCGCCGGTACGATCATGAGCCGGGCGGAGGCGTTGATCTGGCTTGAGCGGCGGCTGGCGCAGGCTTGAAGTAAGAACGGGCGGCGATGTCCGTTTGCTCTACGTCTGCTTACGGCCAACTTGATAGCAGGCCAGGATATTGCCGGAGCCTTGCCACGAGCGCGTGTGGAGCAGCTTGAGCGGCACTGACGGGCGACCTTCAAACAGCGGCGTGCCCTCGCCGGCGATCAGCGGAAAAAAGGTAAGGTGCAGCTCCTCCACCAGATCATGAGCCAGCAGATCGTTCCACAGCAGGCGACTCAAGATCACCAGAATGTCTTTGCCGGGCTGCTGCTTGAGCGCGGCAATCTCGTTGTACGCGTCCGCCCGCTTGATGATGCGAGTATTTTCCCAGGGCGCCAGCTCCGTAGGACGGAGGTTATCCGAGATCACAAGTTTCGGGATCGAGCGCATGTGCTCGGCGATCTCGTGCCGAACCGGCGTGGCGCTGGGATCGGCTGCCAGAGCTGTCCAGAAATCTTTGTTGCCTAAGAATGCCGTACGACTCAGCAGCAGAAAATCGGCGGCGCGCATCCGCTCCAGGTTGTAGTGATCGAAGCTCTGGTCGCCTGCGTAATCTTCGTGGTAGTAATCGAATAACGATTCGATCTGCTTGCCCTTGCCTTCGTAGTAACCATCCAGGGTGACAAAGTTGCTGACAATCAGTTTGCGCATAATCCTCCTCCTATGCAGGCTAGCGATGCTGTCTTCCTGCGCGCACCATACCGGCGCGATGTGTCAGCTATCGTCACAGGAGCGATCGAGACGGCTGGAGAGATAAATTGCAACCGTGAGTTGGTGCATCATCTGATCCAGCAGTATAATCAGACTCATACTGGACGATCGTTGCATCGCCAACATGGGCAAGAATCGGCACCTGGAAAAGCGTATCCTTAGTTTTACGGTCATGGATTAGAAGATCTGACGCTCACAGACCGCTGGATCGCCTGTCGGCGCGGACCCTGTTGAGTCGCAACCACAAAGCAGCAGATCCGGTGAAGTTATAGACTGTGCGAAGTGCGGTTAAGATGTTATTAAAGAAAGGTGCCTCATGGAACAATTGCTGGCGCTATTTCCGCTGAATACGGTGCTGTTTCCCGGCGGAACGCTGCCGCTGCACATCTTCGAGGCGCGCTACCGCCAGATGATCAGCCGCTGCATCCAGCTCAAGCAGTCCTTTGGCGTGGTGCTGATCCGCGAGGGCAAAGAGGTCGAAGGCCCAGCCGAGCCCTATAACATCGGTACGACGGCGGCGATCCAGAATGTGCTGCGCTGGCCCGACGGACGTATGCTGCTCTCGGCGCAGGGCGAGCGGCGCTTTCGCATTCTGGAGATCGTCCAGGAAGACCCGTATCTGGTCGCCTCGGTCGAGCTGCTGGACGACGAGCCAACGCCCGACGCGGATGACCTGGCGGCGCAGGTTCGTGAGCTGTACACCAAGCACCGTGATGCGATCGCCCACGCGACCGGCGTCACCCAGCCGATGGAGGAGCTGTCCGACGATCCGATCATGATGTCGTACCAGCTCTCGGATCAGTTTCGGATCATCAACTACTCCAAGCAGCAGCTGCTGGAGGCCGACCTGGACGAGCGTCTCGGCGCGATCATCGAGGCCTTCGATCGTGAGCTGCGCTTCTTGCCGCCGCCGCCGCAGCTGCCGTCCAAGACCAGCGACGGCCCGTGGACGTTGAACTGAGCGCAGTCCGGGGCGCTGTCTGAGCGCGTCGGTTGCCGAACATCATATCTATGATCATTGGAAGCTTGGCCCTCGAACTCTTCATCCCGACCGCTCACAGCCTCAAAGATAAGCGCAGTGTCGTGAAATCAATCTTACAGCGTCTGCGGAACGAGTTTAACGTGTCCACTGCGGAGGTCGGACAACAGGACCGATGGCAGATTGCGGAGCTGGGCGTCGTGTGCGTATCATCCGATCGCCAGTATGCGCGCCGGCAGCTGGAGTCGGTGATCGAGTGGCTGTACCAGAACCGGCCCGATCTCGACATCAGCCGCGCCGAGATTGAGCTTCTCTAAGGATCGATCGGCTGCCCCGCCGCTGGCGAGGAGTTCATCGGTGGAGCACAGCATGGACCCGATCAATGTGTATCCCTTTCCCGCGCTGGTTGGTCAGTCCGAGCTAAAGCTGGCCCTGCTGCTGGCGCTGATCAATCCCGCGATCGGCGGCGTGCTGCTGGAAGGCCCCTATGGCGTCGGCAAGACAACCGCCGTGCGCTCGCTGCTGGATCTGATGCCGCTCGTGAGCCGCGTGGTCTGCCACCACGGCTGCACGCCCGAATCAGATGTGATCTGCCCGTCCTGTCGCGACCGGCTGGCACGCGGCGAGGCGCTGGTGATCACCGAGCCGATGCGCCTGATCGAGCTGCCGCTTAACGCGCGGCTGGAAGATGTGGTCGGGGGCGTGAACGAGCGGGTTGCGCTGGAGCAACGCCGGGTGCTGCTTGAGCCCGGCGTGCTGTCGATCGCCCATGGCAATGTGCTTTACATCGACGAGGTGAACCTGCTCGATCCGGCCGTTGTGGATGCGATCCTTGACGCCGCAGCTCAGGGCCGCACGTTTGTCAGGCGCGGCGCGATGGTGCGGCTGTTTCCGTCGCAGTTCGTGCTGATCGGCTCGATGAATCCTGAGGAAGGTCGCCTGCGTCCGCAAATTCTGGATCGTTTTGGGCTGCGGGTTTGGACGCCGCCGCTGACCGCCGCCGCCGAGCGATTGGAGGCTACCCGCAGCGCGCGTGCCTATCGCGCCGATCCGATCGGGTTTCGCGCGCGCTTTGCCGCCGAGCTGGCCGAGCTGGCGCAATCGGTGGATCGTGCGCGGGCCGCGCTGCCTGAGACGCAGCCCAGCGAGGAGGCCGAGGTGCTGGCGGTCGAGGTCGTCAGCGCGCTTCAGATCCCATCGCATCGCGCCGAGATTGTGCTGCTGGAGGCGGCGCGTGCCTACGCCGCGCTGCATGGCCGTGCCGGCGCCACGCCCGACGATGTGTCGCGGATCGCGCCGCTGGTGCTGCGGCAGCGCCGTTCAGCCGCGATCGACGCCGAGGCCGAGCGAGTAGTGGCGGAAGACGCCGCCATCCGCAGCGCGCTTGAGCAGGCGCGAACGCCTGTTTAATCACGCCTCAAGCGGCATCGCCGCGCACAGCACGTTGCTTTATCCTCATCATCCAGCAGGTCATGCGTGATTGCAAAGCCCGCTGCCTTGCTCTACAATAGCTGCATTCTCGCTACCCACGTTCGACAAAACATCGCTGCCTCGCATTAACTATCTTTGACGTCCTCTTGTTTGAGCTACCTGTGCTCAAGAGCTAAAGGAGTGGTTTAAGATCCTGCTCGGTATTGTGCGCTGCGCACAGTGTTGTGCGTGTTCCAGTCTGCATCCAGATTAAGGAGTTTTCTGATGTTCTCGCTCCATCGGCGCGTCGGTCCATCACGCATCGGGCTCATTGCAATCATGCTGCTGATCGTTCCCTTGGCGGGCGGCCCCCGCTCATCGACAGCAGTGCTAGCCAGTAACAACGTCGGTCCCAAGCCCGGATCGGCCAGCCAGCTACCGGAAACCTCAGGCGGCACCACCACGAGTAGCTTACCAGCACCCGGCTCGAAAAACGCGACCTCTCAGCCGGCCCATGATCCCAATGGCGTTACCACCAGCGGACGTCCCGCCCCAGGCTCCAAGAACGACAGCGGCGATCTGTCGGCTGCCATGGAGGCGACCGCAGCCCCCAGCGGCTGGCGCTTCAACGCCTGTGGATCGATCCAGGACGGCGGCTGGACGACGACCTCCGCCTCCTTCGAGGTGATCCGCTCCTGTACGCTGACGTTGCCCGAGAACGGCTTTGTGTATATGCGCGGCTCAACCTCGCTGGGCATCAAGGACGCTAATTACGAGGCGCGGTTCAATCTCAACATCGACTCGACAGCCGGCAATACCAATACCGATCGCTGGATCAATGCCTATACCGATGCCACCGACGGCACCGACAAGAATATGGAGCTAACATGGCTGGCGCCGGTCAGCGCGGGCGCGCATACCTTCTACTTCCTGGGGGCGCGCTACACCGGCTCGGGCACGGTGCAGCTCTACGATCCGTCGTTCAGCGTGCTCTACTTCCCTAGCTCCTCAGCCGATGTCCTGGCCTGTGGCTCGTCGGGCCAGGCGGTCTGGCAGACCAGCGAGACAAGCTTCCAGGCGATTCGCTCCTGCGCGATCAACGTGCCGCAGAGCGGCTTTGTCTATATGAATGGCTCGTCCTCGGCGGGTCTTGCCTCCGGCGGGCAGCCTTACGAAGCGCGCTATCGCCTGGGCGTGGATTCCGTCACCGGGACGGCCAGCTCGGATCGCTGGGTTAATGTGACCACGGACGCTGGCGACGGTACCGACGAGGCAGTTGCAACCTCGCTGCTGACCTCGGTGGCGGCGGGCGCGCATACTTTCTACTTCAGCGGCACGCGCTACAACGGCACCGGCCCGGTCCAGCTCTACGATCCGGCTTTGAGCGTGCTGTACTTCCCGGCGCCTAATGTGACGGCCAAAGTCTGCGGCGCGGGCGGCTCCGATACGTGGACCAATAGCACCACCAGCTACAGCATCATCCGCTCCTGCACGCTCAACGTGCCGGATAACAGCTTTGCCTTCATCGATGCGACGGCCTCGGCGGGCCTCAACGACACCGGCGCCGGCAACGACTGGGAAGGCCAGTTCCGTGTCGGCGTGGACAACGACACCGGCTCGTCGCTCTTCGATCGCTGGGTCAACGTCTACACCGATTCGACCGATGGCACGGATCGGCCGGTCTCGAACGGCGGCATCGTCAACATCAGCAAGGGCGTACACACCTTCTACTTCGTCGGGCGGCGCTACGCAGGCAACGGCACGCTGCGGCTCTACTCGCCGTCGCTGACGGTGATCGTGCCCGGCGCAACCGGCTATATCCCGATCGTCGGCAAGTAGCGTCGGCCCAAGCTGATTCGCTCCTGCGCAAAGCAGCCCGCCTCACTCTGTCTGTAGAGCGAGGCGGGCTTGATTCTGGTCTGGCTGGTTAGTTTGCAGCCGCGACGGTGATGTGGTTCAGGTTAAGGCTGTCGGTGTCGGCCACGAGACGCAGGGTGTGACGGCCGCTCGGCAGCGTGATCGGGCCAGTGGTGACGGTGGTCCAGCTCTGCCAGCTTCCCGTATTCGGCAGCGCGATCGGCCCGCTGATGGTGGCGCCGTCCAGCTCTAGATGCACCTGTCGTCCGCTGTGGGGCGTGGCCGCGCGGATCGCAACGGTGTACGTGCCCGCGCTGGTGATGTTTACATCGTAGGCCAGCCACTCACCAGCCGTGACCCAGGCCACATTGTAGCAGCCGGAGCCATCACCGCACGTTTGAATATCGACATCGCCGGAGCGATACACGCCGCCGCTGTTGCCCGCGCTGCTGTCCCAGGCGCCCGCGTTGTAATCTTCTATCTCGAAGCGGCCCGGCAGCGCGATCGTTCCAGGTGCTGCGGTGGGCGTTGGCGTCGGGGAGCTGCTCCCGGCGAGCGTCAGCACCAGCTGCGGCGGCGCGCTGCCCTCACGCGACGACAGGTTGATGCCGTCGGTATTGTCGAGCGCCAGCGCCAGGTTATAGGTTCCATCGCCGGTGATCAATGAGCTGAGATCATATTCCAGCCACGCATTCGCCGCGACCGTGCCCCGATCATCGAGCGCGCCGCCGGTTCGCGCCGGCCGGCTGTTCCAGGTAACCCCGCTTTCGGTCCAGTCGCCGCCGGTGGCGTAGATCGCCGGACCGTTGGCCGAGCTGCTGGTCGAGTACACCCGCAGCTTCGCGCTCTGGATCGTTCCCGTCGCGCCGGTGACCGTGAAGCGGAGGTAGCTTTCGACATCGGGATCGCTGCCGCCGTCGACGCGCAGCGCGCTGGATGTGCCGTAGTTGCTGCCGGGATTAGCCTCTTCGACGTGCGCATCGGCGACCGCGCTAAACCTGAGCGTCGTCCCGGCGATCGGCGTGGCAGTCGGAGTTGCGGTCGGCGTGGGCGCTGCTCCGCCCGATCCCACCAGTCGCGGGTCCCAGCTCAGGTCGATGTTGAGCGGCGGGCTGCCTGCCTGGGCGATCGACTGCCACGGGACGAGCTTAAAGTTCTGGTTGCCGCCATCGTTGGCCGTGTCTTGAGCGACAAAGAGGCCCTGTGGAAAGGTCGGGCCGAGATTGACGTTGGTCACGTCGATGCCGTCGGTGCCCGAAACCGCGTCCACGCCGTTGCCCGCGCCGATCGTGAAGGTCTTCAAATACGCATTCGTGCCGGTGCGCTCATAGACCACGAACGAGCTGTTGCCCTGGCTGGAGGCCAGCAGATAGCCGCCGCCGCTGGTGTAGTAGATCGCCAGGCCCTCGACTTCGCCGACCAGATGCCCGCCCGATCCGATCGAGTCGATCAATGTGCGCTCGGTCCCGCCGCCGGGCTCGGCTGCATACCGCCAGATGCCGACTGTTTCCGAGCCGACATAGAAGCGGCTCAGCAGATCGTCGGCGACACAGCCCTCAGCCCGCGTGCCGACGCTGAAGCTGCGGACGCGTCGCGCATCGACTTTGCCGGTGCTGGTGCCGAACAGCTCCCACTGCTCAACGCCGCCCGACGCCGAGGTCACAAAAACATAGTATGCGCCGCTGTTCGGGCTGTGGTACATGCACGCGCCATACACGCCGATGCCGGGATAGATGCGTCGGGCGGCGATATTTTCAAGCTTGCGCGTGGTCGCGTTGACGCGGTAGATCGCGATCGTGCCGTTGGTGCGATTGCTGGCCGTCACGATCGTCGCGGGCTGCCCGTTGAGCGGGAAGTTGTAGCGCAGATCGACGTTGTTCAGCTTGCCGTCGGCCAGATACTGGATCTGCTTGCCGTCCAGGCCATACACCGCCAGGCCACCCTGCTTGTCGGTGCCGAGAATCGTGCTCTGCTGGGGATCGCCGGGATGAATCCAGATCGCGGGATCGTCGGCGGCATCGCCGCTGTGCGGCACCGGCTGCGTTTCGATCCGGGGCGCGACGGCTGCCGTTGTGCTTTGTGCGCGAGCCGGAGCGTAGAGCGCGGAAAGAATCGAGGCGGGAACAAACGTCAGGCCGACAAGCAACAGGGCAAGTCGGGGAGGGAAGCGCAGCATGGCGATCTCCTTCTTGATCTAGACCGCCAGGAGCACGAAATTTCGTCGTTGATCAATCGCGCGATGTCGGCAGGCCAAAGCGATGATGCGGCAAGGACATGCAATCCGCGCGGTATGGTAGCAAAAGGTCGCATGAGAGTCAATCGCTCGGATGCTACAATAGCCCGGCGGGAAGCGAGCACGCCCTCACCCGCCAGCTCAAATAATCCCCTCCTGGCGCCTCCGCTTCAGCGCCAGCAATGCAAGGAGTGCACAGCATCATGGCAACGTTTTATCCTTCGATCACCGAGGAGCAGGCCGCGCTGATCGCCAATTCCCCGCTGTTTTTCGTCGCGACGGCCGACCCGGAGCTTGCGCCCGGTCCGCACGGTGTCGGCCCGGTCAACGTTTCGCCCAAGGGCGGCGTGCCGCTGCATATCGTCGATCCCAACCGTGTGGCGTTTGTGGACTATGTCGGCAGCGGCAATGAGACGGCCAGGCATTCGCTGGCGGGCGGCCCGATCACGGTGATGGTCTGCTCGTTCGAGGATGATCAGGCCGCGATTATTCGGCTCTACGGCACGGCACAGGTTACGCCGATCGATCAGTCGCCGCTGGCCGAGCAGCTGCTGCAAGAGACGAAGCCGGCAACGCCTGCCGTCGCGCGCTATGTGATCGAGGTGGCCGTCGAGCAGACGATGACCAGCTGCGGCTACGGTGTGCCCGTAATGTCGTTTGTGCGCAATCGCCGCGCCGTCGATCGCGGTACGCGCTACAAGCGCGTCGCGAAGCGGACCCAACCAATCGAAAGCTGATCGCTGTGATCCAAACAACGCACGCTGACCCAAGATCTATTGATCGCGTCAGCGTGCGAAATAAGCTCGTTTTTGGCATCAGCGCGGCGTCAGCAGATCCAGGCTCGATGTGATCGCTGGGACGTATCAGCTGATGACCGGCATGCGCCCGACCAGTTGGACTCAGGCTGCTCGCTAAGGACTGAGGCGCGGAACAGGTGGCGTCGGTGTGGCCTTCTGGAGCCGGTCGTCGAGATGCAGCGCCGGCCCGGTGGGGCCAGGGTTGAACTCTTCCCAGAAAACCTGGCCCCACAAACCGACGAAGATGATCCAGATCGTGCGGCCGGCTATCGTGGATACCGGCTGCGTTCCCTTCATCACCGCGACCGGCTTGCTGTCTTTATCCAGGAACTCCAGCGTCTGCGTAGTCGCGTCGTGCTTCAGGTGCAGTTTATAGTAGCCGTTCGGTACTGACTGCGATCCAGACGTGTAGATATAGCTAAAGGCAATGTCGACGCCTTTCGCGGCGGCATCTTCCGACCACGGAGCATTGAGCAGCGCTGTAGCCGTTGTACCATCGGCGGTGTGCTCGACCTTAACGTCCTCAAGCTTGAACGCCAGCCCAAAGTCGCGGGCCTCGGCAATGAACGCGGCGATAATCTCCTCATCGCTCTGCACGGCGGGCATCGCTTGTACTGCGACCGTCAGACTGGAAATTGTGAGCAGAGTCAGTCCAAGAACAAGCTTCGTGACGAATGAACGATTCAAGAACGTGTGCATACGCTTCGCTTCTGTGTAAAGAGACGGGGGAGATCGGCAGAGGACGGGTAGCTGGTCCAGGCTGGGTCATAGCCGGCGTTTCCGGGATAAAGGATTGCACCGTACATGGATGAGGACCAGTGGTATGCATGGTTGTTGGAGCACCTCCGCGCCTGCGCGTTCTGATCGTAGCGCTAGATCGAGTCCAGACACGCCAGGAACAACGCAGCTTTTACTTCTGTTAACTCCCAGACGTGTTTAAACGCTTCAACCTTTCCTCAGCCTACATTGCTAAGCGCACGATCGAGAGGAGCGCGGGCGAAGTCTGGCTATGACTGGAAGCGCCGCAGAATGCTGCTAAGTTCAGCCAGCCTCGTTCCAATGAGGAACGAGGTTGGCTGCTGGCGATTTAGCAATTGTTTCAGAAGATCTGAAGCGGTGCGAACAGGAGCTAATCACCTGGCTCCGGCTGCTCGCTTGGCAGCGGAGTTGCTTCCGGCGCAGGATATGCCGGCGCTTCGGTCGTGGCCGTGCCGTTCGTGGCCGTAACTGTAATATAGTTTAGGTTAAGGCTGTTGGTGTCGGCGACGAGACGCAGGGTGTGGCGACCACTCGGCAGCGCGATCGGGGCAGTGGTGACGGTGGTCCAGCGCTGCCAGTCGCCGGTGTTGGGCAGCACGATCGGCCCGCTGATGGTGGTGCCGTCCAGCTCCAGGTGAATCTTGCGATCGCTGTGGGGCGTGGCCGTACGTATCGCAAAGGTGTACGTGCCTGCACTGGCGATGTTCACATCGTAGGCGAGCCACTCACCAGCCGTGACCCAGGCCACGTTGTAGGCGCCGCTGCTGTCGGAGGTGGCTTGAATATCGACATCGTCGCTGCGATACACGCCGCCGCTGTTGCCCGCGCTGCTGTCCCAGGCGCCCGCGTTGTAATCTTCGACCTCAAAGCGGCCCGGCAGCGCGATTGTCGACCCTTCGCCAGTCTGGCTAAGCGTGAAGTTGTCGCGGATCGCGCCGGTGTCGTCCAGCGCCTCGACCGTGATCTGGCCGCCGTTCACCTGGATGCGATTGTAGATGCCGTAGCTCTTGCCACAGTACGAGACGACCAGCCAGTCGGCGCTGCCGCAGCCATAGTTCGCCGCCGATCCCGCGCCGGTTACCACATACACGATGCCGCCCTGAGCGGTGGTGGTTATCTGGCCCTTGTGCAGCGGCTTGCTGCGCTGGTAGATATGATCGTGGCCGGAGAGCACCAGATCCACGCCATACTGCTCAAAGATCGGCACGAGCTTGGAGCGTACGCGGCTATCGGAGCCGTGCGAGCCGGTCGAGTACGGCGCGTGATGCGTGATCGCGATTTTCCAGGGCTGGGTCGTGCGGCTAAGATCAGCGCGCAGCCAGTCGAACATATCGTCGCTCGCTGCGCTGTCGGTGGCATCCAGCGGCGTGTTCGTATCCAGCGCGACGAAATGCACGTTGCCAAAGTCGAAGGAATAGTAGCGCTCCTGATCGTTGGTGCGCCAGGCGTTGTACGGCAGGCTGAACAGATCGAGATAGGGCGCGCCGCTGCTGGTGGCGTACTCGTGATTGCCCAGCGTCGGAAAGACCGCTGCTTTCGAAAAAATGTTGCCGTAAATTTGAAAGACTTTGGTATCGAACTCGGAGTAGCGGCCGGCATCGTAGGCGTTGTCGCCGGTCGTCACCAGGAAGCGAAACGAGTCTCGGGCCATCTGGTCGCGCAGCCGCTTCTGGCTGTCGCTGTTCTTGCCGTAGTCGCCAAACGCCGCGAAGGTAAAGGGCGCTGTGCTACCACGGCTGGGCGCGGTTCGAAACGAGAGCGTCTGCTCGGGCCACAGATCTTCGTTGCTGGTGAAGATCTTATAGTAGTAGGTTGTGTTTGGCCGCAGTCCCGTCAGCGCCACGCGATGCATCTGCGTGCCCAGCGCCGAGATTGTGCGGGCGCTGTCGCTGGCGGAGGAGCTGTAGCTGGTGTCGGTAGAGTAGCGCACCAGCGAGCTGCTGCCGGTTGTGGTGGTCCAGCGCACGATGACGCCGGTATCGGTGAGCTGTTGCAGGTAGGGCTTCCAGACCAGATTGGCCGATGCGGCGTAGGTCGATTGATTGCTCACCCCGATTGCTGTACCAGCGGGGACAGTGATGGTATCGGCCCTGGTGCCTGTGGGACAGCGATTCAGGGCAGTATCCAAATTGGCGGCGCGGATCGCTTCGTGCTGCGCACAGTCGCCGGTGTGGTTGAGCGCATCGGTCGTCGTGGTCACGGTGATCGTGGTCGCGGCCTGGGCTGCCGGATGTACCGGAACGCTGACCGCCAGTCCCAGCAGGACTATCAACACCCCCCGTACGCTACGCTGATATGCGTGCTTCATGCACTGCCTCTGCATGATCCACCTCCTACATATCCTCGTTGTGCCCGGCTGCGCAGCCGGTGTCCGATACGTGGTCGCGTGTAGTCATCGATCGGTTTGCTAGTTGCCACGAGTATACTCCTTCTGTAGGCGGTGTTCCCGTCATCGGCGACAGGAAATCCTGTCGGGTGTGACATCAAGCTTGTAGCCTGGTGTCGGTGGAATAGCGCACCAGCGAGCTGCTGCCGGTTGTGGTGGTCCAGCGCACGATGACGCCGGTATCGGTGAGCTGTTGCAGGTAGGGTTTCCAGACCAGATTGGCCGATGCGGCGTAGGCAGTGTGATCAGCGGCGCCGATCGTGACAACGGCCAGACTGACGCTGAGCAGAAGCGCAACCAGGCGCAGAGCAGGGTAGAACATGAGACCTCTTTTTCTTCTCCACGAAACGCAGATCAGCTCGTGCGATGCGTCGAGGCATCAGCGATCTGATCCGAAGGGCGCAGGGCTGCGGCGGTAGTATGTGTGGGAGAAGCAAAGAGGAAGTTATGGGGCAGTTAAAGACAGGTTAATGAATCAACAAGATTCGATGATCGAGCTTGCCGGGCAACACAAAGCCGCCACCCTGCATCCTGGGTGGCGGCTCCGGCGCTGGAAAGCGCTCTAGTGCTGGGCGATGTATGTGATCGAGCTGAAGCCCTGCACAGACCACGGAAGCGAGATGATCTCCTTGAGGTGATCGGCGTCCGGCGTCGCGATCGGCAGCTCATACAACACGTCGGCCTTATCTTCTTCGACCAGCAGCAGGAGCGTCTGGCTATCGCGCCAGGTGATCCTGCTGATCTGCCCGGTCACGAAGTCCAGAGGCAGAAGTTTGGGCTCGGCAAACGTGGGGCCGGTGATCGCAAACGGCTTGCCCCCACGCTTGGGCTGACGGTACAGCAGCATCTGGCTGTCGGGCGACCAGTCGACGACGTATCCGCCGCCTGTGCTCTCGGGCTCGATCAGCCGGCTTTTACCGGAGGCAAGCTCCTGAAGCGAGAGCGTGAACGAGGGATCTTCGATGCCCAGGCCGTACAGTCCGGTCACGATCGCGATCTGCTCTCCGTTCGGCGACGTTTTTTCGGTAATATAGCCCTGGTCGCTCAGCGTGCGAATGCTGGCGTCGGCGGGATCGATCAGATACAACGCCTCGGGGCCACCATCCGCGCCAAAGACCAGGTAGGTGTAGGCCACAATGCCTTGCGGCAGCCAGCCGGACGCGACATAGCCCAGCGATTCTTTGCCTTCGAGCAGCGTCCGCTGCTGGCCGCTGGCCAGATTCAGCACATTGAGCTGCCAGATCATCTCGCCCCAGTCCTGCGTCGAGAACACCAGTTCACTGCTGTCAGGCGAAAAATACATCACATACCCGTGCACATCGCCGATCGGGTCGACGCTTTTCTCGTCACCGCTTGCCAGATCGTGGATCAGGAGATGCGGCGTAAACGGATCGTAGCTGAACGTGGAGAGCACCAGGTAGCGGCTGTCGGGCGAGAAGGCGATGCTGTTGATATAGGTGCCGTTCGCGATCGTTTGTAGGGCGCCGCTGGTCTGGTTGTACAGCAGCAGTCCCTTGGCCGGCCCAGGTCGATCGGGAGGAGTCTCGCCGACTACCGGACCGGCGATCCAGATGCCGTCCCGCGAAATGACTGTGCGGTTATGATTCATGCCCTCGATCTCGATCCGGCTGGTCGAGCCATCGGCCGCGACGGCGAACAGCTTGTCGTCGCGTGAGCGTACAACGTACTCGGCTGCCTGCACCGGCTGTGGCACAGCCGTCGGCGGTATGGCGGTCGGCGTGGGCGGCACAGCCGTAGGTGGTACAGCGGTCGGCGTGGGCAGCGCGACCGTCGCGACCGGCTCGGCGGTTGGCGTGGCGGGCACGGACGTTGGAATAAACGTCGCGGTGGGGGCGGGCTGCGTCGGTGTGATCTGCGTCGGCGAAGGCGCGGGCGAAGATGTAGCGGCTGCCGAGGCGGTCGCGGTTATTTGATTGCCGGCAGTCTGCTGCGCACCCGGCGTGCCGCAGCCGGCCAGGAAGCACAGCGCGAGTAAAAGAATGCAATGAACGTATCGCATGGGGGACTCCTTCTACATAGATGATCTGGCTCTAGAGTACCCAGGCGAGCGCGTCAAGACCATGAGATAGCCGCTACGACTGTGTGTCGCGCGGCTGAGAAAAAGTGAGAGTCTGGCTGTCAGATGATGGAGATCTGGCGCGAGGAGCGCGCTGCTTATGATCCTCCCAGCAGCGTGTTGAGAATATCCAGCGCGACAGCTTTATCGAGCGGCTGGTTGCCGTTGCCGCACTTCGGGCTTTGAATGCAGCTCGGGCAGCCGTCGGCGCAGGGACACTCGCGGATCAGATCCCGTGTCATGCGCCACCAGCTTTCAAGCTCGCCGTAGCCAAGCTCGCTGATGCCCACGCCGCCGGGCACGCCATCATAGATAAAGATCGTCGCGGCGTCGGTGTCGGGATGCCAGGCCGTCGAAACGCCGCCGATGTCCCAGCGATCGCACATGGCCAGCAGCGGCAGCAGCGCGATCATCGCGTGCTCGGCGGCGTGCAGACCGCCGCGCAGGTCCTGCTGCGCCTGGCGAATCCGCTCGACCTCGGGCCTGGGCAGCGTGAACCAGATCGCGTGGGTGACGAACTGCTGCGGCGGCAGCTCCAGCTCATGATCGCTGAGCACGTCTTCTTTGTAGAGCGCCTTGCGCCGGTAGCCGACGACTGTTCGCCGCACGTCGACATCGCCGAAAAAGGCCGTGGTGATGCCGGCGGGACGGCTGGCGCGCATCTCAACTACCTGAATATCCGTCACATCGCGCGGCTGCGTGTAGTAGTTGACCTCGGCCTGCCGCGCCGTCGCGGAGCGCGACAGAAGATCCAGATCCAGCACCAGGTAGCTCTCACCCTGATGCAGATAGATCGCGCCGGTGTGGACCTCGAACGGGGCGCGGTTGAGCGGCACCTGCTCGATGGTATGCCCATTTTCCAGCCGCAGCTCGATCGTCTCGCCGCCGGTCGCGCGGATCGATACGTGTTCGGCGGGATAGCTGCCGATCGGGAAATACGCTTTGCCGGCGCGCTCACGCAGCACCTCGTCGTCGATCAGCGACTCGACCACCGGCAGCGCAGCCTCGCCAAACCAGTCGACGGTCTCGTCCGGCTCCAGAGGCCGCTCAAAGGCCGCGCAGCCCATATGATCGGCCAGAATATACGGATTTTCCAGCGAGATGCGCGCCTGCTCATGCGGCCGGGCGAAAAACTCGCTCGGATTGCGCATCCAGTACTGATCCATCGGATCGTCGAGCGCGACCAGCACGCCCAGGCTCGGCTGCTGCCCACGCCCGGCGCGGCCGAACTGCTGCCAGGTGCTGGCGACGGTTCCGGGATAGCCGTTGAGGATCGTCGCGTCAAGGCCGCCGATGTCCACGCCCAGCTCCATGGCGTTGGTCGAGACAATGCCGATCAGCTCGCCTGTGAAGAGCGAGCGCTCGATCGCGCGGCGATCCTGAGCCTGGTAGCCCGCCCGGTACGACGCGATGCGTCCGGCGAGCGTGGGCTGTGTTTCCAGCCGGCTGCGGGCATAGCGCACCAGCAGCTCGGCGATCTTGCGGGCGCGGGTAAAGGTGATCGTTTTGATCTCCTGCTCGATCAGATCCGTAAACAGCCCGACGGTCTCGACGTTGGTTGAGGCGCGCTGGCCGGAGAGCACATCCTGAAGCGGCGGATTCCAGAAGATCACCGTGCGCGGACCACGCGGCGCGCCGCTGCCCTCGATCACGGCTACGTCGTCGCCCAGCAGCGTGCTCAGATGCTCGTGTGGATTGCCGATCGTCGCGGAGGCAAAGATAAACTGCGGATCGCTGCCGTACAGACGACAGATGCGCCGCAGCCGCCGCAGGAGCAGCGCTACATGCGAGCCGAACACCCCGCGATACACATGGGCCTCATCGATCACCACCACTTTTAAACGGCTGAAAAAGCGGCTCCAGGTGGCGTGATTGGGTAGAATCCCGACGTGCAGCATATCGGGATTGGAGAGCAGAATATTGGCGCTGGCGCGAATCGTCGTGCGCTCGCTCTTGGCCGTATCGCCGTCGTAGATCGCGGCACGAATATGCGGCAGCTCGGAGCCCGTCAGCTCACGCAGCGCCCGCAGCTGATCCTGAGCCAGCGCTTTGGTCGGAAACAGGTAGAGCGCCCGCGAGCGCGGATCGGCATGGATCGCCTCAAGCGTTGGCAGGTGGTAGCACAGCGTCTTACCGGAGGCGGTCGCGGTCACAATGCCCAGATGCCGACCGCTGCGGGCCAGATCGATCGCCTGTGCCTGGTGGCTGTACAGCTTGTGGATGCCCTGCGCACGCAATGCCGCCTGTAACGGCTCGGGCAGCGGCTCTGCGGGCTCGGCCCACTGCGCCATCTGCGGGCTGAGCCGCTCGACGTGGATCAAACGCTCCCGATATTCCGGCAGCGACTGTAAACGTTGTAAGAAATCTGAAAGATTCATGAAAGATGTTTTGAAAATTCCCTTCCAAAGCGAGGTCAGTCATGCTATACTATGCTCAGTCACAGTATATCACTTGCTCCCCCCAATGCCTCCAGCGCCCACGCCGTCGCCATCCAGCACGCAAGTTACTGTCTAGACTGGTCGATGAGGATCAGAGAAGAAGGAGGCCTTCTATGCTGGCCCCCCAGGTTACCCAACTCCTTGAACGCGCAGTTAACACATCCTGCAAACTGGCGATAGTGCTGACTTTCCTGGATCACAGCTCGCTCAACGCGACGAGCGGCGAAATTGCTGCTCGTGTCTGCCGTGACAGCTGGAGCGTCGAGGCGGCACTCAAAGAATTGGTCGAGGACGGAATCCTGACGCTCCGCGACAAACGCTACAGTTGCGCTACCTGCGCAGAGCGGCGCGCGGAGCTGAACGAGCTGCGCCGAACGTACGAGCATCCGTTGCTCCGCAACGAGGTGCAGGTGCTGCTGCGCGAGCTTGAGCTGTACGCGCCCTATCGCAAAGACCTGGCATTTTTCCACTCGCGCTAATCGTTCTGGTCCACTTCTTGCACACTCAGCTCTAGCTTTTGCAGAGTAGCAAGGAGAGGACCATATGAAGTTTCTGAAGTCGATTGCTGTCTTGATGCTGGTTGTGCTCGCAGCCTGTGGCCCTGCCGATGTGGATCAAGCCGCGAACGAGGCGGCTACGACCGTCGGCGGGGCTTTGCCGTCGCTGCCGCCTGGCGCGGAGGCGACTGCAGCTGCCGCCCTCAACGATCCGACTGCGCAGGCGGCGCTGGCCACAGCGGAGGCGGCGCTCAACGATCCGACCACCCAGGCGCTCCTGGAGCAGGCAGGCGCAGAGCTTGAGGGGCTGGTGCCTTCGGATCTGCGGCTCCAGGCGGATCAGCCGCTGGTGCTGGATACAACTCGCGAGATCGCCGGTGTGACCAACTATAAATGGACGGTTGCCGAGGTGCCCGCTGGAGCCGAGAGCGTCAAGGGCCAGGTGATCGAAGAAAATTCGACCGGCAAGCTCACGATCGAGCCGACGGACTACCAGAAGTATTTCCCGGCCTCGGGCGACTACACGGTGAATCTCGATCTGACCTTCCAGGGCGGGATCACCCAGACCGTGCCGATTCCGGTGACCGTTCCCTAATCGCGTTCGGGCGCTACGCCCAGAGTCCATACGACGGGTCCTTCAGGGACCCGTTGTGTGTTTTAAGCCGCCGGAAGATGCGGTATAGTTGGGCCATGCAAAGCTATTCTTCCGCCACACTGCTCGGCGTGCGCGTCGACGATGTCTCGATGGATCAGGCGGTCGCGCAGATTGCCGCGTTTGTGCGCGACGGCGGCGCGCATCATGTCGTGACGGTTAATCCCGAGTTTGTGATGGCCGCGCAGGGGAATGGAGCGTTTCTCCAAACGCTGCAACGTGCCGATCTCGCCGTTCCCGATGGCGTTGGCCTAAATTTTGCGGCGCGCTGGACCGGCCAGATATTGCGGTCTCGCGTGCCCGGTATCGAGCTGTGCGAGCGACTGGCGGCGCTGAGTGCGGCGACCGGCGTGCGATTGTATCTGCTTGGCGCGGCGCCGGGTGTGGCCGAGGCGGCGGCTGCTGTTCTGGAGCAGCGCTTTCCTGGCGTGACGATCGCGGGTTGCTTCGCGGGATCGCCCAAGCCTGCCGATGAGCCGGAGATCCACGCGCGTCTGCACGCAGCCCGGCCCGATATTCTGCTGGTGGCGTATGGCTCGCCGGCACAGGATCTGTGGATCGCCCGCAACCAGCCGCTGCTCAAGATTCCCGTCGCGATCGGCGTCGGCGGCGCGCTCGACTACATCTCGGGTCGCGTGGTCCGCGCTCCTGGCTGGCTGCGGCGGCTGGGCCTGGAGTGGCTCTTCCGCCTGCTTCGCCAGCCCTGGCGCTGGAAGCGGATCTGGACGGCGGTGGTGCGGTTTCCGGTGGCGGTGGTGCGAGAGCGAAGGAACAAAGGAACAAAGGAACAAAGAAGAACCTAGAACCAAACGGAAGAACCAAACGGAAGAACCAAATGGAAGAACCAAACGAAACACAGGAGCAAGGAAATATGAACGAATGATCAGGCTGCTTTTTGTTGGCTTGTTCTTTTGTTCCTTTGTTTTCCTGTAAAGCAGGCGTGAGGGCCTGACAGATCTTTCTTCGAAATGCTACACTTAGCTTTGAGAATGATTCTCTAGCTAGAGGAAGATACGATGCGAAAATGGCCGCTGCTTTATCAGATTCTTGCTGTGAACAGCGCAATCGTGTTTATAGGCGCGGCTGCCGGCACGACGATCACCCGTACGCTGGCGCAGCAGTCGAGTATCGCGCTGACGGTGAGCTTCGCCAGCCTGGGGCTGCTGCTGAGCATTGCGGCCAACTATGTGCTGCTGCGGCTGGCGCTGCGTCCGCTGCTGGTGCTGCAAACGGTCTCCGAGCTGGTGGCGGAAGGCGATCTACGTATTCGCGCTGAAGAAACAGCGGGCGAGCCCAATCTGGCGCGGCTGGCGCATACCTTTAACACGATGCTCGATCGGCTTGAGGAAGACACGCTGGCGCTTGAGCACTCGCAACGCTTGACTGAGCAGCTAACACAGCAGGTGCTTTCGGCGCAGGAAGAAGAGCGGCGGCGGATCGCGCGTGAGCTGCACGACGAGACGGCCCAATCGCTGGCCACGCTGGGTATCTACATCGATACGGTGCTCAGCACCGAGGCCGAGCATATGACGCCCTCGCTGCAAAATGGCCTGAGCCGCGTGCGTGAGGTTGTCGATCGCACGCTGGGCGGCGTCCGCACGATCATCGCGGATCTTCGCCCTTCGCTGCTTGACGATCTTGGCCTGGCCGCAGCGCTGCGCTGGCAGGCGCAGCATCGTCTGGAGGCTGACGGTGTGCGCGTCGATCTTCAGATTCGCGGCGAGGGCCGCCGGCTGCCGCCGCCGGTCGAGACCGCGCTCTATCGCATTCTTCAGGAGGCGATCACCAATATTCTGAAGTATGCGGGCGCCTCCTACGTCGAGATCGACCTCGATTTGAGCCGGCCGGATCAGGTGACGGCGCGCATCGAGGACGATGGGCGCGGCTTTGATCGCGATGCGCTCGGCCCGACGACGCACGGCCAGGGCGTGGGCATCTTCGGCATGCAGGAGCGGGCGAATCTGATCGGCGGCACGTTGCAGATCGACAGCGCGCCCGGCGAAGGCACCGAGGTTCGTGTGTACATTCCCACGGATCTGGCGCTGGGCTCGTATGCTGACTGCCAATCTCAAGAAAGCGTGATCACAGCGGCGCGGGCCAGCTAACGGATGAGGCGAATCGCCAGTGGGTTTCATCCAAGATGCTGGATCGCGATGTTGCCCCACTTGCGCTGGAGATACTCGGCAACCAGCCGGCGGTGGCAGTGCTCGGGCTGGTCCTCGCTGCACAGCAAGCACGCCCGATCCATCAGTTCTTGCGGGATGGTGTCTTCGATTCGCCGCTCCGCCATCAGTTGAAGAAAGGCGTGCTGGTAAATGTTCCAGTCGCCTTTGCGCTTCTTGAACGCGTCGAGCAGCTCGGCGGTGGGCGCCAGCTCCGGCAGATGCACATACTCGATGCCGCAGATCGCGTTGAGGAAGTAGGCCAGATCGTCCTTTTTGGCGAAGCCCGCCAGCTGCGAGCTGTTGTTGAGCCGCACGTCGACCAGTCGCTTGACACCGGCACGCTGAAGCTCGGTGAAAAATCGCTCGGCCGATTTTTTGGTAAAGCCGATCGTGAAGATCTGAATCGTCCTCATCGCAGCCGTGCCTCTTCGATCATCTCTTCAACATCCTGTCTCGCCAACTTCAGGACTCGTAAATTCGATCTCTGCTCCCGCTTGCAGCGCTATTGTACGATACAAATGTACGCGATGGTAGCTCACGATCGTGTAAGATCTAGTTGACGTAACTAGCCTAACAGGTGTAAGATCGCTTTACATCCCCGGCACGTTTATTGCGGCACATCCCACTCACATTTTTGTCCTGATTTCACCAGCAGCCTGAATCGTCCAGGAACAGAAAGGGACACACCCTATGGACCCTCTGAGTAAACCGATTAGCCGTCGCGACGTTCTGCGCGGCGCGGCAGCGGGAGGCTTCGCGCTCGGCGGCGTCATGGCGTTTGGCGCGGATCTCACGGCGGCCAAGGTTCATGCGCAGCGGCTCAAGATTGCAGATGCCCGCGATGTGCCGAGCATCTGCCCGTACTGTGCGGTCGGCTGCGGCACGTTGATCAGCGTGAAAAAAGATGAGGCGACCGGGCGCGACCGGATCATCAACATCGAGGGCAATCCCGACTCCCCGATCTCGGAGGGCAACCTGTGTCCCAAGGGCGCGGCCTCGCTCCAGCTGGCGGTCAACCCGCTGCGCTCGACCAAGGTCAAGTACCGCGCGCCGGGCGCGACCGAGTGGGAAGAAAAGCCGCTCGACTGGGCGATGGATCGTATCGCGCAGCTGGTGAAGGAGACGCGCGATCGCACCTTTGCCGAAACCTACCAGACCAACGACAAAGACGGCAACCCGGTGCAGAAGCAGGTCAACCACACGCTGGCGATCGGCTCGCTGGGCGGCGCGACGATGGACAACGAGTGGAACTATGTGCAGCTCAAGCTGATGCGCGCGCTGGGCGTCGTGTTTCTTGAAAATCAGGCCCGTATATGACACTCTAGCACGGTCCCAGGTCTGGGATCAAGCTACGGTCGTGGCGGCGCTACGACGTTCCAGCAGGATCTGCAAAACTCAGATTTCATTATGATCATGGGCTCCAACTTTGCCGAGTGTCACCCGGTGGGCTTCCGCTGGGCGATGAAAGGCAAGGCCAGGGGCGGGAAAATTATCCATATCGATCCGCGCTTCACGCGCACCTCGGCGATGGCCAACATCCACGCGCCGATCCGCGCCGGCTCCGACATCGTCTTTCTGGGCGGGCTGATCAACTATATCCTGAGCAACGACAAGTACTTCCGCGATTACGTCGTCAACTACACCAACGCGCCGACGCTGATCGACACGACCTACCAGGACCCGGAAGAGCTGGAAGGGCTTTTCTCGGGCTTTAACGCCGAGCGCCGCGTGTACGACGCCGCAAGCTGGAAGTATCAGACCGACGCGCCCGAAGGCCAGAACCAGCCGCAGCCAACCCAGGACGAGTCGCAGTCGTTTTCGGCGCGCGTGGGGCGGCTGGTGGGTGGGCGACCACGGCAAGACCTGACGCTGCAAGATCCCAACTGCGTCTTCCAGATCATGAAGCGCCACTACGCCCGCTACACGCCCGAGATGGTCGAGCAGGCAACCGGCTGTCCGCAGGATGTGTTCCTGCGCGTGGCCGAGACGCTCACCGAGAACTCGGGGCCGGATCGCACGGGCTGCGTGGTCTATGCCGTGGGCTGGACGCAGCATACCGTTGGCGTGCAGATCATCCGCGCGGCGACGATTTTGCAAACACTGCTCGGCAACATCGGACGGCCGGGCGGCGGAATCCTGGCTCTGCGCGGCCACGCCACGATCCAGGGCTCGACCGATATTCCCACGCTCTACAACCTGCTGCCGGGCTACCTCAACACGCCCAGCGCGCTCAAGACTCACGAGAACCTGGGCGCGTATCTTGAGGCCGAGGTCACGCCGACCGCCTACTGGTCGAACATGCCCAAGTTTATGGTCTCGCTGCTCAAAGCCTGGTACGGCGACGCCGCGACCGCCGACAACGGTTATGGCTACGACTGGCAGCCCAAGATCGTCGGCGATCACTCGCATATGCCGATGTTTGTGCATATGGCTGAGGGCAAAATGGAAGGCTTCTTTGCGATGGGCCAGAATCCGGCTGTCGGCGGGCAGAACGCAGGCTTCCAGCGCAAAGCCCTGGCCAAGCTCAAATGGATGGTTGTACGCGATCTGTTCGAGACCGAGACCGCCAGCTTCTGGAAGGATTCGCCTGAGGTCAAAGACGGAAAGCTGAGTACGGCCGACATCCAGACCGAGATCTTTTTCCTGCCGGCCGCCGCCGTGCCCGAGATGGACGGCTCGTTCACCAACACGCAGCGGCTGGTCCAGTGGCACGACAAGGCCATCGATCCGCCCGACGATTGTCGCTCCGACATCTGGTTCACGGTGCATCTCGGCCTGAAGCTCAAGGAGCTGTACGGCAACAGCACCAATCCGCGCGACGACGGCATCAAGGCGCTGACCTGGGACTACATCGACGAGGAAGAGAACGAGCAGTGGCTGATCAAGGATGAGCCCTCGGCGACGCGGATCGTTAAAGAGGTCAACGGCTACTTCGTCGATACCGGGCTGCCCGTGCGCGGCTTCGGCGATCTCAAGGATGACGGCACCACCGCCTGCGGCAGCTGGATCTACTCCGGCATCTTCGCCCCTGACAACGACAATCCCGACGGCCTGAACCGGGCGGCGGCGCGCGAAAAAGGCCGCTGGATCTCGCCGAAGTGGGCCTTTGCCTGGCCGGCCAACCGCCACCTGATGTATAACCGCGCCTCAGCCGATCCGGCCGGTAATCCCTGGCCCAAAGAGGCCCGCCTGGCCCAGGAGTTCGATCCGAGCGGACAGTCCAAGGGCTTTGTCTGGTGGGACGCCAACGGCGAGACTCAGGACGCGCAGGGCAATATCACGCGCGGCAAGTGGGTTGGCATCGAGGGCGAGGTTCCCGACTTTCCCACCACCAAAGCGCCGACGACCGCCGCCAAGCCCAACGGTGTGGGATTGGACTTCCACAGCGGCGCCGATCCGTTCATCATGAAGGCCGACGGCAAAGCCTGGCTCTTCGCGCCGTCGGGCCTGACCGATGGGCCGCTGCCGACGCACTACGAGCCCGCCGAGTCGCCGGTGGAGAATAGCCTGTACAAACAGCAGAACAATCCGGTCTACAAGCGCTACGACGTCGAGGGCAACGCGCTGGCTCAGCCCGGCGATCCGAACTATCCCTATGTGCTCTCGACGTATCGTCTGACCGAGCACCATCTGAGCGGCAGCATGAGCCGCTGGGTGCCCTGGCTGGCCGAGCTTCAGCCCGAGCTGTTCATCGAGATGAGTCCCGAGCTGGCTCAAGAGAAAGGTATTCGCAACACGCAGTTCGTCACCGTCTCCACGCCGCGCGGCTCGATCCGTGCCAAGGCGCTGGTCACCAAGCGCATGCGGCCGTTCAATATCAACGGCAAGATCGTGCATCAGGTGGGCATGCCCTGGCACTGGGGCTACAAAGGCATCGCTCAGGGCGATGTGGTCAACAACCTGGCCGCGATGGTCGGCGATCCCAACGTCAACATCCATGAGGCCAAAGTGTTCGTGTGCAACGTTGAGGCGGCGGCGGACGTGTAGAACCTAGAACCCAGAACCTAGAACCAAGGAGATCTGACGTTAGGTTCTTAGTTCTAGGTTCTAGGTTCTTCCTGAGGAGCAAACCCATGAGCCAGCCAATGGGCTTTTATACGGATACCACGGTCTGCATCGGCTGTAAGGCGTGCCAGGTTGCCTGCCACCAGTGGAACGATCTCGACGCCGAGCTGGCTGAGCAGCCGGCCGCCGACGGCAGCAGCTCCGGCGCGACCCGGCCGCTGACCGGCATGAGCTACGATAATACCGGCTCGCTGTCGGATGTGAACTGGCGCCATGTTAAGTTTATCGAGAAGTCGGAGCTGAACGGCCAGGCTAGCTACAACCCCACCGACGCCAGCCGCGACAACTTGCAGTGGCTGATGATGTCGGATGTGTGCAAGCACTGCGTCAACGCGCCCTGCCTGGAGGTCTGTCCCACCGGCGCGATTATGCGCACCGAGTTCGACAGCGTGTATATCCAGCAGCAGGTCTGCAACGGCTGCCGCGATTGCGTGGCCGCCTGTCCTTTTGGCGTGATCCACATGGGTGGCCAGGAAAACGAGGGCAAGGGCACCGCCAAGAAGTGTACGCTCTGCTACGATCGCATGCAGAATGGCCTGACGCCGGCCTGCGCGCAAGCCTGCCCCACCGCCTCGATCCAGTTTGGCCCGATCGAAGAGCTGCGGCAGCGCGCCCAGACTCGGCTGACACAGCTGCAAGGTGAGGGCTTTACGCAGGCGCGGCTCTACGGCGCCGACGAGACGATCCTCGGCGGATTGAACGCCTTTTATCTGCTAATGGACGAGCCCGAAGTGTATGGCCTGCCGTCGAATCCCAAGCTGCCGAGCCGCACGGTGCTGCCGTCGTCGCTGTGGAGCATCGGCAGCGCGCTGGCGATGGCCGTGATCGGCCTGGTCAGCTTTCGCAAGCGGCGCATGGATCGCTTTGCCGCCGAACGTCGCGAGGAGGTGCGCTGATGGAGCTTGGCCGAATCGTTGCCTCGCCGCATTGGGAGTGGTGGCTGGTCTTCTACTTCTACCTGGGCGGGATCGCCGCCGGAGCGTACTTCATGGCCGCGCTGATCGAGCTGATCGGCAGCGAGGAAGATCGCGAGCTGGCCAAAGTTGCCTACTACATCGCGTTTCCGCTGGTCGCCATCTGTGGCATTCTGCTGATCCTGGACCTGGGACGGCCCGAGCGCTTCTGGCATATGCTGATCCAGTCCGAGACGTTCTGGCCGATGTTCAAGTACTGGTCGCCGATGTCGGTCGGCTCGTGGGCGCTCTTTATCTTCGGCGGGCTCTCGTTTCTGTCGTTTGTCGGCGTGCTGGCCGAAGACCGGCGCCTCGGGCTGGGACGCTTCAGCAACCTGGCGCGGTTGCTGCATCGCGGCCCGATCGGCCTGCTCTTTGAGCTGGCGGCGGCGGGCGTGGGCTTTTTTATCGCCTCGTACACCGGCGCGCTGCTGACCGCGACCAATCAGCCTTTCTGGAGCGACAGCAACCTGATCGGCGCGCTCTTCCTGGCCTCGGCCGCCTCCACTGGCATCGCCACGATGATCTTGCTGCGCCGGCGCTCGACGGCCCGCGACTCGCTGGAGCGTTTGGAGACCGCCGACTCGCTGGCGATCGGGCTGGAGCTGGTGATGCTGGCGGCGTTTCTGATCTCGCTGGGAGCGCTGGCACTGCCGCTGATCGCAAGTCCGTTCGGGCTGCTGCTCCTGATCGGTACGGGGCTGTTTGGTCTGATCCTGCCGCTGGTACTGCGCTTCCTGCCCCGGATGCGCGCCGGACACAATATCGTGATTCCGGCGGCGCTGGTGCTGATCGGCGGATTTATCCTGCGCTACAGCATTTTGATGGCCGGCCAGGACATTATGATCGCGGGACGATAGGAGGCGCGCGTGCGACAGATTGCTCATCCGATCACGCGGCGAGTTGTGCTGCTGCTGTTGCTGCTGGCGACGCTGGCCGGCTGTGGTCCCGAAGATGGCCGCGCGCGCGGCGGCGGTGCCGGCGCGGATGTCGGCAACCACCCGGTCGACTTTAAGCCGCGCTCGAAAGTCTTTCCGGCGGAGTCGGCGCCATGAGCGCGGCGCCACAGCCTGAGGCTCCGCTGCGTCCCGCCGATCTGGCGCATCTGTTGCTGGCGGGCGGCGATCTGCTGCCCCGTCAGCGCGCTCGCGATCAGCAGGCCGATCTGGCGGGCATGGAGCTGAAGCGCCGCGTGCTGCACCTGCTGATCGCGCTCGATCCCGAGCCCGAGGAGCTCGACGCCGCGCTGGATCGGATCATTGCCGAGATCGGGCCTCCCTTCGGGCCAACGCGCGGGATCTGCCTCAACGTCCGCTACGACTGGGAGGCCGCCTGCACATCGCCGCAGTTTATCGCCTGGCTGATCGACGAAGCCGTTCGCGAAGGCGAGGGCCAGCGCAGAGGAAAGAAACGTGCCCCGCAATCCAATCAGTAAGCTCCTCGATCGCCGCAGGCCGCTGCGTCCCGACGCCGAGCAGGCCCTGAGTCTGCTGGCTCAGCTGGCCGAGCAGCGCCCGGATCTGGCCGATCTGGCCGCGACTCATGCGGCCCTGCTGCGCGTCGCCTTTCGCGACACGCCGCCGGTTCCACAGATTTTCCTCGATTCTCAGCACGCGCTGACCAAGGCCGCCGCCGGTATTCCGCTGCTGCGTGGCGAGTCGCTGGCGCTGGATCGCGGCTGGCTGCGCGATCGCTATCTTGAGCTGTGCGCCGCGCTCGTGGGCCGGCCGGGCGCGCATGTTGCCAGTGCCCAGGCGCTGACTCAGGCCGTACGACGCGGCACAATCGATGTGCATGGCCTGGCGCTCGACGTGCTGGCCGGCGATCCCGGCGTCGTAGCCGACCATGCGGCGCGCGCGGATCTTGACGCGGGTCTCGCTGCGACGCTGCTGCGCTGGACGCTGCTGCCGCTGCTTGAGCAGGTTGCGCTGGGGCTTCAGCCGCTGCGCGAGCAGATCGACTGGCAGCAGGGCTATTGTTCTACCTGCGGCGCGTGGCCGATCCTGGCTGAGCAGCGCGGCATCGAGCAGGTTCGCTTTCTGCGCTGCGGCCTGTGCGCCGGCGACTGGACCTCCGAGCGGCTGCTCTGCCCGTTCTGCGGCTCGCGCTCTCACGCCGACATTGCCTATCTCTACGAAGAGCAGCAGGAGGCCACGCAGCGCGCCGTGACCTGTGAGCGCTGCCACTGCTACTACAAGTCGATCGCCACGCTGACGCCTTTGAGCGCGCCGCGACTCCTGGTAGCCGACCTCGCGACGCTGCATCTGGATCTGGTCGCGCTGGAGCGCGCCTACGCGCCGCCTGCCTGAGCCACCAAACAGCACTTTTGCTACAAAATGAGTACTATACGGCTTTCAAGGTTGTGCTACAATGTGGCTTAGAGGCAGTTACTCTGTAAGAAGGCGCGGCATCAGCGTGTACACTCCTGCGCATGCATCCTTCTCGCACCCAAGCACCAGCTCCTTTTCCATGTAACCGGCGAAAAGCTACACTCATACAAGCCCATCGTCGCTGCCGATCAATAACCTGGACAGAGCAGCCCTGACCCCCCAACCTTCTCGCTAAGGGCGATTGATCCTACCCGGCTACCGGCGTCTGAGGATCGATCTCCAAAGTGCATATTCGAATCCGTGTAGCTGTACGTAGTATGCAGCTGGGCAGCAAGGAGCAGATCATGTTTAGCTCTTCGGCGCTTGCATACAAACGGTGGAATATGAAGCGCTGGCCGCTATCAAAGGGGCCGTTGGTCACGCTGCTGGTCGCGATCGGTCTCGAAGGGCTTTCACGTCTGCTGCTCGATATTCCTTCGGTCGCGCCGTTGTTCCTGGCGGTGGCCTACGCGGCGTTTCTGGGCGGTGTGCAATCAGGATTGATCAGCGCCGCTATAACCAGCATCTACGCGTCGTATGCGTTTGCAACGACTGGCAGCTTCCTTGTTTACACCAACGATAATCTGATTCGCGTGCTGATCGTCCTGAGCACCTCGGTAGCGATGGCGGTGCTGGTCGGTCGTTTGAAGCGCCACGCCGAGCACGATCATGCCGAGATCTTGCGTATCCAGCGCGACCAGTCGCTGATTCTGCAAAGCGTGAGCGACTCGATTATCGCTACTGATGCGCAGTTTCGAATCCAGACCTGGAATCGTGCCAGCGAGTCGATCTATGGCTGGAGCGCGGCCGAGGTCTGCGGCAAGCCGATCGTCGAGGTGCTGTCCGTCGTGCGCTATCTCGATAACATCGACAACGAGCAGGCTAGAGCGCTGCTTCAGCAACAATCGTTCTGGAAAGGCCAGGTGATTCAACGCCATCGCGATGGGCACGAGATCTTGATCGAGTCCTCGGTGCGGCTGATCCACGACGGCGACGGCAGCACGGTGGGCGTGGTCGCCGTGAATCGTGATATGACCGAGCATCAGCAGGCGCAGGCGGAGCGCGCGAAGATCGAGGAGCGCCAGCACTTTTTAGCCCAGGCCAGCTCCATTCTGGCAGACTCGCTCGACTACGAGTCGACGATCAACACGGTGACCCAGCTGGCTATTCCGCATCTCGCCGACTGGTGTGTGATCCATCTGATTGGCGAGGATGGCACGCTCCGGCGACCAGTGGCGGCACATGTCAAGCCGGAGCTGGTCGAGATCATCCGTGAGCTTCAGCAGCGCGGCCCGATCGATCTCGACGCGGACGGTCCGATCGCGCGGACGCTGCTCACCGGCGAGCCGCAGCTGGCGGCTGAGGTTGATCCGGCGGGTCAGCGCGCGGTCAGCGCCGACGACTACCACTATCGGATGCTGGACGTGCTCGGCTTCAGCTCGTACATGGTCGTGCCGCTGATCGCCCATGGCCGGACGCTGGGCGCGGCGACGTTTGTCTCGGCGGGCCGCTCCTACACCGACGCCGATCTCGAACACGCGCAGGATCTGATGCGCCGGTGCGGTATGGCCGTCGATAATGCGCGGCTCTACCACGAGGCTCAGGAGGCGATCCAGACGCGCAATCAGCTGATGCTGACGGTCTCGCACGATCTCAAGAATCCCCTCAGCGCGATCAAAGGCTATGCCAATTTCTTGCAGCGACGTGTCGGTCGCATGGATGCTCCCGAGGTGGTCTGGCTGGACGATGGTCTGACCAAGATCGACTCGACGACTAAAAAAATGAGCGCGCTGCTCGACGAAATGCTGGACTTCGCGCGGCTTCAGGCCGGCCAGACGCTCGATCTGGATCAGCGTCCGACGGATCTTATAACGGTCGTCAGGCAGACGGTTGCCGAGTGTCAGCAGGCGACGGAGCGACACCGCATCTCCGTGGCGACATCGGTTCCTGAGCTGGTCGGCCTTTACGATACCGCGCGGCTTGAGCGTGTGCTGTCAAATCTGCTGTCGAACGCGATCAAATACAGCCCCGAGGGCGGCAAAATCATGGTCGAGGTTGAGCATATCAGCCAGGACGGCGAAGTCTGGGCTGCGATCAATGTGCAAGATTGGGGGCTGGGTATTCCCGCCGCCGATCTGCCGTATATCTTCGATCCGTTCCGCCGTGCCGGCAACGTATTCGGAAGGATTCGCGGTACCGGGATTGGTCTCACGATCGCACGACGCATCGTTGAGCAGCACGGCGGCGCGCTGACTGTTGCCAGCGAGGAAGGCGCCGGCTCCACGTTTATGATTCGCCTGCCGGTGGCTATGCTCACAAATGCAGCGCCGGTCTCGCTGGATGAAGCGATCTTGTGAGGCGAGCTTAGACGGCGTTCACAGATGGTAACAGATGCAGCCCGGACCAGCCGCTGGTTCGGGCTATAATTTTGGTATGCGACGTTTCGTTATTTTCGGCTTCGTTCTGCTGGCTGTACTGCTGGGCGGCGGCTGGTACTGGACACAATCAACTGCGGCGCGCACCTACACGCCGACCGGACCCGGTGATGTGTATCTCGCGCTGGGCGACTCGCTGGCGGCCGGCTTTATTGTCGATCAGCCCGAGGATGCGTATGTTGCCCGCATCGCCGCCGAGCTTCAGCAGCAGCGACCGATCGAGGTCCGTAATCTGGCAATCCCCGGCGAGACCAGCGGATCGTTTTTGCGCCGCCAGCTGCCGCAGGCTGTAGCCTTTATTCGTGAGCAGCGCGCCGCCGGAAAGCGCGTCAGCCCGATTACGCTCGACATCGGCGGCAACGATGCGCGCGCGGTCGAGTCTGCCTCCAACCAGGAGCGCAGCCGTGCCATCGCGGCGATCGAGGCCAACATCGGCAGCGCGCTGGATCAGCTGATCGACGCGACGAGCACGCGTCTCGGACAGCCCGCCGCCGACATCGCGATCATGACCTACTACAACCCGTATCCCGGCGATCCGGCGGATGAAGACTCGCCCGCCTACTGGAGCGCGCAGCTCAACGCGGCGATCATTCGCGTGGCATCAGCGCGTGGCGTTGCGGTCGCACATGTGGCAGAGCCCTTCGCAGGCGGCAACGTGTACCGCTACACCTACATCGCAGCCGGAGATATTCACGCTAACTCCGATGGACACGCGCTGATCGCCGAGCAGTTCGTGCAGGCGCTGGGGTATCAGCCGTAGAACAAAGGAACAAACGAACAAGAGAACAAACAAGAACCTAGAACCTAATGGAAGAACAGAGAACAGAGAACAGAGACAGAGAACAAATGGGGAGTCCAGAACCAAAAACCTGGAGCCGAAAACCAACGAGATCAGGATAAATGCTTTACAACATAGATCGACGAGTGATTCCGTAGGGGCGTGATAAATCACGCCCTTTGCTTAACATTACAGCACACATCTTGACAATATTGAAAATCTTTATGGTCACATTCTTTCCCCTCGGCTACGGCACAGGAGCGAGGACGGGAGCCCGCGACGGTGGGGAAGGGGGCAAGGGGAGTGAGGGCCTTGTACCGCGTCGCTTTTAACTTTAATTTGACAAATGGGTTAATATTTGGTAAATTTGACAAACCTTCGCGAGGCAACCCCCCAATCCTGACCATCCTTTTTTAGCCCGCTGGGAGTTCGCACATGCAGATCTTTCAATATCGTCGAGTGTTCGCGCTGGTTGCGCTGTTGATCGTCGGACTGTCTACCTTCGTCGTGTCTTCAACACAGGCTAGTGTGAGCCATGACGAGTCAGGGCCTGGAATCATGAGCGGCACGCGCATCTCGCACTCGACGGCAGCCAGCCGCCTGCGCGCCGCCGGCATCACCTGGTCGTCCAGCGGTGGTTGCAGCGATCGCTATAACTCGACCTGCACCTCGTTTGAGCAGATCTATAGCGGCACGATCGACGGTATTATCACGCTGCGTAACGCCAGCGGCTGCGCGATCAACGTCACCGGCGGCACCGAGACCGGCCATGCCACCACCGGCACGCCGCCCGCGCCGAGCTACGCGACCCACTGGAACGGCTACAAGATCGACACCAGCCTTTCGACCTGCATCCAGAACTACGTCAACGCCAACTTTACGCGCATCGCCAATCGCTCGAACGGCGATCCGCAGTGGCAGTCGGCGGCCGGCAACATCTACGCGCGCGAGTCGAACCACTGGGACATCTACTACCGCTAACGCGCTAAACCGGCTATTACTATTCGACAGGAGCAGTCCCTAGGGCTGCTCCGCTTTGGATTCCGCAGCAGCCGTCAAGCTGCGCAAGCCTATGCTATAATTACGCTTACGAAAAACACAGACAGATGCGTGGAGCAGGGGGCAGGGCTGCGCTCAGCGGTCTGCCGTCTGCATGGATGTTTGCGATGAGAAAATACCATATCTGGACCGTCGGCTGCCAGATGAACGTATCGGACTCGGAGCGGCTGGAGGCAGCGCTGCAAGGTGTCGGATACTCGCCGACCGAGCAGGTCGAGGACGCCGATTTTATTGTGTTGAACTCGTGCAGCGTCCGCGAAAGCGCCGAAGAGCGGATCATGGGCAAGCTCGGCTCGCTGGCTCATCTCAAAGAGCACAAGCCCGACACCCAGATCGTGCTCTGGGGCTGCATGGTCGGTCCTGATAACCAGTCGATCTTCAAAAATAAACTGCCGATGGTCGATCATTTTGTCTCGCCCAGCGCCGTAGACGAGGTGATCGCGCGGGTGCCGAATCCGGTTTACACGTTCGACGAGCCGGTGCTGCCGATCGCCGACGAGCAGCATCCGCCGGTGCATGTGTATGTGCCGATCATCTACGGCTGCAACATGAGCTGCTCATACTGCGTGATCCCGCTGCGGCGTGGCCGCGAGCGCTCACGGCCGATCGCGGAGATCGCCGAGGAGTGCCGCCGCGTGGTGGCCCGTGGCGCGAAAGAGATCACGCTGCTGGGCCAGATTGTCGATTCCTATGGCCACGATCTGCCGGGCCGGCCGGATCTCGCCGATCTGCTAGAGGTTGTACACGAGACGCCGGGCCTGCTGCGGCTGCGCTTTCTGACCTCGCATCCGGCCTGGATAACGCAGAAGCTGATCGATACCGTGGCGCGGCTGCCCAAGTGTATGCCCGAGATCAACCTACCTGTGCAGGCCGGACACAACGCGGTGCTCAAGATCATGAAGCGCGGCTACACCGTCGAGCGCTACAAAGACCTGATCGGCCGTATTCGCGCGACGATCCCCGATGTGTCGATGACCACCGATATTATCGTGGGCCATCCCGGCGAGACCGACGAGCACTTCCAGGGCACGCTGGATCTGGTCAACGAGATCGGCTTCGGGAAAGTGCATATCGCGGCGTTCTCGGCGCGGCCGGGCACGCCTGCCGCCGCCATGGAGGCCGACGAGGCTCAGGCGGTGCCCTACTGGAAGAAGCAGCTGCGCCGTGTCGAGCTGGAGCGCGCCCAGGCAACAATCGCGACCGCGCAGAACGAGCGCTATATGGGTCAGACCGTCGAGGTGCTGGTCGAGGAGCGTGTCAAAGGCAAGTGGCGCGGTCGCAATCCGCAGAATAAACTGGTCTATTTCGAGGACGAGGCCGACTGGACCGGACGGCTGGCTGAGGTGCGTATCACCAGGACCGGCCCGTGGTCTCTCAGCGGCGATCTGATAAGCCAGCCGACGGCGGAGCAGTCGCGGCGCGCGCAACAAGCAGTGATGGTGATTGAGTGACATCGCAACCCTACGTTCTACCCGACGTATCGTCGGGACAGCCGCCCGCGCCGCCTGCCAAGCCGGCGTGGCCGCTCCCGGTCTGGATCATTCCAGACGGCATCATGGCGCTGCTGGGCACGCTGGTCTTGTCGATCATCGTTGTGATTGTGTATATCGTCTTCCAGATCGGCAGCGGCGCGAATGTACAGGATCTTTTCGGGCCTAACGGCACCTCGATTCCATCCAGCCTGCTGTTTGGTCTGCTGCTGGCACAAAATCTGGCCTTTGCCAGCGTGGTGCTGCTGCGAACGCGTGTGATCCGCAAGCTGCCATTGGGCTGGCCGGGCCTGACCGCGCCGCGTCCGTTCAGGCTGATCGGCTGGGGGATCGCGTTCGGGATTTTGTTCGTCTCGCTGAACTTCATCATCGGGATGATCTTCTCGTACTTCGGCATCGAAAGCGACCAGGCCGAGCTGTTTCAGATGGAGCGGGGCGATACGCTCGGCCAGGTCTTGATGTTTCTTGGTGCAGTCGTCGCCGCGCCGATTGGCGAGGAGCTGTTTTTCCGGGGCTATGCCTTCAAGGCGCTGCGCGAGAATAGCTCACGCCGCACGATCGCTGTGATCGCGATCCAGCTGCTGGTGGTGATCGGGCTGCCGCTGGTGATTATGCTGGCGCTCAGCGTGTTTAGCTGGGCCGATGTTTCGCTGCTGGTGGCGAGTCTGGCGGCCGCGCTAGGTCTTTCCGCGCTGGTTCCATCGCCACGGGTGCGGGCCTATCTGATCAGCTCAGCTTTCTTCTCGGTGGTGCATCTCAGCGGCATCAACCAGGGCGCGATCGCGCTGCTGGCGGCGACGTTTATCGGCGGCCTGTGTTTGGCGGGCGCCTTTGATCGCACGGGCTCGATTCTGCCCAGCATCATTGCCCACGCGGTCAACAACAGCGTCGCCTTCGGCAATCTGATCTACTGCGTCAACACCTACGGCTCGGTCCAAAATTGCGGGTAACTACACATCACGCGCGCAGCGAGCGATTCGTGTTCGCGCAGCTTTTTTAAAGGGAGAACAGAGTTGACAAAACAAGATGAACGAATGCGTTTGCGCAAGCGGCTGGTCGAGCGGGCGATTGACCATGCGGCGAATCATGAGTGGGACGAGGCGATCAAGGATAATCTGCGCGTGCTTGAGTATGGCAAAGATGCCGATACGCTCAACCGGATCGGGAAAGCCTACTTCGAGCTGAGCCAGTATGATCAGGCGCTCGAATATTATCGCGAGGCGCTGCAAACTTATCCTTCGAATGTGATCGCGCGCAAGAACATCTCGCGGCTGGAAATGTTGCAGTCGCTGGAGAACGCGCCGACGCGCACGGTGCGACAGCATGTCGATCCGCAGATTTTTATCGTCGAGACCGGCAAGACAGCGCTCACGACGTTGACCGGCATCGCGGCGAGCGATGTGGTGGCCAGTCTGATGATCGGCGAGCAGCTGACGATCAAGCATGACGGCAAGAACGTGACGCTCTCGGACGGCGACGGGAATCAGATCGGATCGCTTGAGCCGCAGCTGGCCCAGCGCCTGATCCAGATGCTCGAAGGCGGCAATCGCTACTCGGCGGTGGTGGCGAACCTCCAGAACGGCGTCGTCAAGGTGCTGATCCGCGAGATCTACCAGGCGCCCTACCAGCGCAACCGCGTGTCGTTTCCGGGCAAGCTCGGCGGCGACATCGCCCACTTCCGCACGTATGTCCGCGACGTTCCGCTGCGCTACGAGCTTGACGCCGACGACTTGCAGGAAGACGACGATCTGGCCGAGGACGACAGCAGCGACGATACCGACGAGGATTTCTTCCGTGGCGATACCCACGACGAGGAAGAGGTCGGTCTGGAAGAGATCGAGGCCGATATTTCGCCCGACGAGGACGAGGAAGAAGAGTCCTAGTTCTTGGGCTGAGATCGGGACAATCTGTGACACAGCGGGGCGTGTGGAAATACGCCCCGCTGGTTTTTAATCGACAGCGCGGCCTACAGCTCGATCTTGACCGGCTCCCGACCGTCGATGACCTCGCCGAGCAGATCTTCGAGCAGCGCCAGCGGCTCGACGGCGAGCATGAGCACAGACGGATCAAGCACGTGATGCGCAGACGTGAGCGCTTCTTCCAGCAGGCCGCGACTGATGGCGGGAAGCTGCACACCCAATCGATGGCGCAGCGCCGCCGCTGCGGTGCTGAAGCGCGTCGCTAGCTGGAGATCGCCTTGCTGAGCGGCGACTGCGCCCAGACCCGCCAGATTCTTGATGATACCGACCTTATCGACTACCTCCCGGCAAAGGCGCAGGCTGGTCAGGTAGTGCTGCCGCGCCTCCTCGATCGCGCCCTGACGTAGCGCTGCGTCTCCAAGGCGACATAACGCGTGCGTCATGCGCAGCCGGTCGTCGACAAGCTGGCAGTAGGCGAGGCTTTGCTGCCACAACTGCGCGGCGCGTGAATAATCACCTTGCAAATAGGCGATGCTGCCCAGGTCGCTGGTGGTTATCGCCAGGCCCATCGCGTCGTTTGGCACCTGGTCGCGGGTGATTGCCTCGGCGATGTAGCGCTCGGCCTGCTCGTGATCGCCGGCGTGGATCGCGTTCTCGCCTAGATAGAAGAGCGTGTGTACGGCACAGCTCTCGTCGTTCAATTCCTCGGCCAGGCGCAGGCTTTGCTCGTGGAGCGCCTGGGCCTGCGCGTAATTGCCCTGCTCGCGGGCCAGCTGCGCCAGGCAGTTGAAGCTGATCAGGATGCCCTCGGTATGGCGCAACGCCTGGTTGGCGGTGAGCATCTCGCTGTGCAAAGCGTGAGCCTGCGCATAATCGCCCTGGATGAAGGCCAGCCTTCCGGCTCCATGCAGCATCTGCGCCCGTAGCGCGGGATAGCGGCGGCCGTCCTGCGCCAGCAGCTGGGCCATCCAGCGCCGCCCCTCGCTGATCAAGCCCTGGACTGCCCAGAACTCCCACAGCCCTATCGCCAGCCGCAGCGCCTGCTCAAGCTCGCCGCTGTTAAGCGACCAGCTCAGTGCGGCCCGCAGGTTATCGTGCTCGGCACGCAGCCGACGCAGCCAGTGCTGCTGCTGCGGCCCGCAGAGAAACGGATGCGCGACCTCGATAAAGGCGACATAGACTGTGGCATGGCTGCGGCGCAGCGCTTCGACCTCGCCGCGCCGAATGAGCTGCTCCAGCGCATACTCGCGGATTGTCGCCAGCATCGCGAAGCGCTGCTGATCGTCCGGCCCGGCGGTGCGAACCAGCAGGCTGTGATCGATCAGCGCCGTGACTCCGCCAAGCACGTCGAGCGATGGATCGTCCGTGCCGCGGCAGATCATCTCGGCCAGATCGAGCGTCCAGCCGTTGAGGAAGACCGCTAGCCGCGCAAACAGCTTCTGCTCCTCAGGCGCAAGCAGCGCGTAGCTCCAATCGATCGTGGCGTGCAGCGTGCGATGGCGCGGCGGCAGGTCGCGCGCGCCCTGACGTAGCAGATCCAGCGTTCCCTGGCCGGCGGCGGCGATCAGCCGTGCCAGCAGCGCCTGTGGCGAAAGCACTTTGATGCGCGCCGCCGCCAGCTCGATCGCCAGTGGCAGGCCGTCGAGGCGCAGGCAGATCTCGGCGATCGCGGCGGCGTTCTCGCCGGTGATCTGAAACGTGGGATCGACGGCCTGCGCGCGCTGTGTGAAGAGCGCTACCGCCGGCGCGTGGGCGAGCAGCTCCTCGGGCGCAAGCTGAGCCAGGCTCGGCACCAGCAGCGGCGGGACCACAAACTCCTGCTCGCCCGCCAGCCGCAGCACCGTGCGACTCGTCACCAGGATCGTGATGTCGGGTGCGGCCGCCAGCAGCGTGCTGATCACCGGAGCCGCATCGATCACCTGCTCAAAATTATCAAGCACCAGCAGCAGCCGGCGTGAGTGCAGATACTGCTTGAGGCTATCGTGGAGCGGCGTGTAGGCAACCTCGTGCAGGCCCAGCGTTTGCGCGATCGCCGGCAGCACCATTGCGGCCTCGTCGAGCGCCGCGAGATCCACGAACCACACGCCGTCGTCAAAGCGATCCAGAAGCCGCTCCGCCACTGTCAGCGCCAGCCGCGTCTTGCCGCTACCGCCAGCGCCTGTAAGCAGCACCAGCCGTGACTGCTCCAGCAGCCCGCAGACGGCCGCGATCTCCGCGTCGCGCCCGACAAAGCTCGTCATCTGATGCGGCAGATTATGCGTCGTGATCTGTGCCCACGGCTGCAACAGGCTGCGATCGATCTCGTCGCGCGCCTGCGCCAGCAGTTGGTCCAGCGCCGGCTGGCGCGCCGACTGAAGCAGCCGGTTGGTCTCGGCTTTGCTCAGTCCGAGCGTTGCTGCGACCTTGATCAGCGGCTGCCAGGTATGAGGCTTGCGCACGCCCGCGCTCTTGAGCCAGTTATGGATCGTCTTTTTGGAAACGCCGGACGCCAGCGCCAGCCGCTCCTGGCCCCAGCCTTTCTCGTGCATCAGCTGGCGTAACACATCTGCTAACGCGGCATCGCTGCTCATATCGTACTCCTGGCAAATCTGGGACAAAATGGGACAACTTGAGGACTTCTGCTGAGCTATGTTTAAGTATAGTCTGTTCTCAGCAGGATAGAAAGGAGCTGCACCCCTCAGCAAGCAACGCCCGAATCCTCTGCTTGATTAAGCCCCGGCTGTAGATCTTCACCGTGTCTGCCCCGATTGTACCGAAAGGAAGCTCATTTATGAAATATGTTCGGCTGATGCCAGCGCTGCTTGTCGCCCTGATGCTCCTGCTTGCCAGCTCTCCCGCCGCCGCGATCACCTACGGCGAGCCCGACGGCGAGCGCCATCCGTATGTCGGCACGGTCTTTGCGGACACGCCTGACGGCCTGGCCTGGCTCTGCTCCGGCTCCCTGGTCTCGCCGACGGTCTTTGTCACAGCCGGCCACTGCACCGAGGTCGTGGAGCAGCTGGGCGGCTCGGCTCAGGTTTCCTTCGCGTCAACTGTGGGGCCGGGGATGGTGCTCCATCCAGCGGCGCAGGTGATCACCAATCCGGGCTTCTACCTTGGCCACCAGCTGCCGACTCACGGCGACATCGGCGTGATTATTCTGCAATCGCCGGTTCAGCTCGACCAGTATGCGCTGCTGCCGACTGAGAATCTGCTCGACTCGCTGTCGACCGAGCGCGGTCGCCAGGATCTGTCGGTCACGATCGTCGGCTACGGCACGATCGGCATCGATAATCCCGATGGCGGCAAGCCGGCCATGACCTTCAACTACCAGCGCAACATGACGCCCGCGACGATCCTGAATCTGCGCAGCCACATGACCGACGGCGAGAACGTGCAGGTCAGCGGCAATCCCGCTCACGGCGGCGGCTCGTGCTTCGGCGACTCGGGCGGCCCGATCCTGCTGGGCGATAGCCACGTCATGATCGGCCTCAACTCCTTTGTATTCAATGGTAACTGCGCGGGAACATCCTTCGCCTATCGCACCGACATTGCCGATGCGCGAGCGTTCCTGAGCCAATTCGTGGAGCTGCCGTAACGTGGCAGGAGCGGTCCGGCGACACCCTTGGATCGCGAGATCGTCGGCGGCTGCACGGAGAGTATGTGACGGATTGTGTGTGCTGCGGGTCGGTGCAGATGCAACAGAATCAGTCGCTGCTTTGCCAAAAACGTGATCGTCCCGAGATCGTGAAGCCGGACCTGCGCTGATTGATGGTCAGCGCTCAACTCCGAAATGGCCTGCATCCAGAGGTATGCGGGCCATTTGGTTTAATCCCGCCAACGCCGCGCCGATACTCCACAGCCCAACCCCTCGTTCCTATGCTATAATCCGCCGCGTTATGACGACAGCTAACTCTAACGATACTCAACGCCCGAGCATCACGGCGTTTTTTCCCGCGTACAACGATGGCGGCACGATCGGTAGCCTCGTCGTCACCACGCTGAATACTCTCGAAGAGCTGACCGACGACTACGAGGTGATCGTCGTCGAGAACGGCAGCACCGATTATACCGTCGAGGTGCTGGAAGAGCTGTCCACGCGCTACGATCGCCTGCGGGTGCTGACGCATCGCTATAGCCTGGGCTACGGCGGCGCGCTGCGGGTGGGCTTTGCCAGCGCGACCAAGGATCTGGTCTTCTACACCGACGGCGATGCGCAGTACGATCCACGGGAGCTGAAGCTGCTGGTGCCGCATATGCAGCCGGGCGTGGATGTAGTCAATGGCTACAAGATCAGCCGCTCGGACCCGCTGCACCGCAAGATCATCGGCCGCGTGTATCATCATTTCGTCAAGCTGATGTTCGGCTTCAAGCTCCGCGATGTGGACTGCGATTTCCGGCTGATGCGGCGGCAGGTCTTCGACGTGATCGATCTCGAATCGCCCGACGGCACGATCTGTCTTGAGCTGGTCAAAAAGCTTCAGGACGCCAAATTCCGCTTTGCGGAGGTGCCGGTTCATCACTATCATCGCACCTACGGCACATCGCAGTTCTTCAATTTTCGACGGCTGCGACGGATTCCGCCACAGCTGATCAAGCTGTGGTGGAAGCTGGTGATCCGCCGTGAGCATATTCAGCGTATCCGGGAGCGTCGTGCAGCGCTCGATGCGACGGCCGGCCAGAGCTAGCGCTGCGTGCCAATATTCAACGACAAGACGCTCCGGCAGCGTCAGGAGCGAGCAGGTTTATGACGATTCAATCTTCTCAGGAGCAGACACGGCCGATCGTTCGCGTGCCGTTTGGGGACTCGGTGCGGCAGTACGCGGCGCTCAAAGACGAGATCGACGCGGCGACGGCGCGCGTGCTGCAAAGCGGCTGGTATATTCTCGGGCCCGAGGTACAGGCTTTCGAGGCGGAGTTTGCCCGGTTCTGCGGCGCGGCGCACTGCGTCTCGGTTGGCAACGGCACGGAGGCGCTGCATCTGGCGCTGCGGGCGCTGGATCTCGATCCCGGCGCTGAGGTGCTCACCGTCGCCAACGCGGGCGTTCCCGGCGCGATCGCGGTGCGCCAGGCCGGCCTGACGCCGCGCTTCGCCGATGTGGACGATCGCACGCATACGCTGGCGCCGGGCTCGCTGGCCGCCATGATCACGTCGCGCACCCAGGCGATTATGCCGGTGCATCTCTACGGACATCCCGCGCCGATGGCCGAGATCATGCAGATCGCCGAGCGTTACGGCCTGCCGGTTGTCGAGGATTGCGCCCAGTCGCACGGCGCGACGATCGATGGTCGCACGACGGGCACGATCGGCCGCCTGGGCTGCTTCTCGTTCTACCCGACCAAAAACCTGGGCGCGCTCGGCGATGGCGGCGCGATCATCACCGACGATGCCGCGCTAGCCGATCGGCTGCGCAAGCTGCGCGTCTACGGCTGGGAGCGCAAGTATCACAGCACGGTTGCGGGCGGCATCAACTCGCGCCTGGATGAGCTGCAAGCGGCACTGCTACGGGCCAAGCTGCCGCACCTGAATCGCTGGAACGAGCAGCGACGTGAGCGCGCGCAGTGGTATCGTGAGCTGCTGGCGGATGTGCCAGGGCTGCTGCTGCCAGAAGATGTCGCCGGCCATGTGTATCATCTATTTGTGGTGCAGGTTCAGGGCGGTCGCCGCGACGGGCTCAAGCAGGCGCTGGCTGAGCGCGCCATCGGCACGGATATTCATTATCCGCTGCCGGCGCATCTTCAGCCCGCCTTCGACGATCTGGGCTACGAGCCGGGCGAGCTGCCTGTCACCGAGCGTCTGGCCGAGACCGTGCTGTCGCTGCCGTGCTTCCCTGAGCTGACGCGCGCCGAGGTCGAGGCCGTCGCTGCCGCCGTGATCGATGTGCAGGCGGGTGTGTAGGCTCTCACCCCGGTGGTAGCGCACCACCCCTGCCCCGAACCTCGGCAGGCGAGGGGAATAAAGGTACTTTCATTTTTTGGTTCTTGGTTCTTGGTTCTCGTCTTTGTTCCTTGGTTCTTTTGTTTCTTTGTTCTTTGTTCTTACCTGTTATGGAACAGATCGAATACGAGATTATGGCGAGCGTCGAGGGCGCGCACTGGTGGTATCGCGGTATGCGGGCGATCAGCGCGGCCTGGCTTGATCTCGTCTATGGGCAGCGCCGCGACCTGCGCGTGCTGGATACAGGCTGCGGGACCGGCGGCAACGGCGAGTTTCTCCAGCGCTACGGCTGCGTCGCAGGGCTGGATCTATCGGCGCTGGCGCTGGAGCTTGGATGGCGACGGCTGCCGGGAAAGCTGGCTCGTGGCTCGGTGGTGACGCTGCCGTTCAAGGATGCGGCCTTCGATCTTGTGACGTCGTTCGATGTGCTCTACCATCGCGCGGTGATCGACGAGGGCGCGGCGCTGGCGGAGACGATGCGCGTGCTGCGTCCCGACGGTCGATTCCTGGTGCGGCTGCCGGCCTACCGCTGGCTATCGTCGAAGCACGATCGCTCGGTGCATGGGCGCTACCGCTACACAGCCGCCGAGACGCACACGCTGCTCACAGGGGCCGGATTTGAGATCGAGCAGCTGTCGTACATCAACACGTTGCTGTTTCCGGTTGTGCTGCTTCAACGGCTGAGCGAGCGTGTGCTGCCGCAGCTGGAGCAGGCGGGATCGGATCTTGAGCTGCCCGATCCGCTGGTCAATCGTACGCTGCAAACGGCGATGTACACCGAGGCGGCCTGGCTGCGCGGCGGTGGTCGCTTTCCGTTTGGGCTGTCAATTCTGGCGCTGGCTCGTAAACCTGGATAGAGAATAAAGAATAAAGAACAAAGAACAAAGAATAAATATGGATGAACGCGGCTCAACAGCATCATGATTTGTTCTTTGTTCGCCGGGGTACCATGCCCAAAGGGCACCCGGTCTGGCACCCGGTTCTTCCTGTAAGATTGGATCGTTATGCAAAACATGCTGGATCAGGTGTCGCGCACGCCGCGACTGTGGAATATTTTGCGCTGGATCGTCGAGGCCGGCTTTAGAGGCGAGCATCAGGTGATCGCCAGGGAGCTAGCGCCATTCGCGGATCGTGAGCGGCGCTTCCTGGATTTTGGCTGCGGCACAGGAGAGTTCGCCGCCGACTTTCCGCCGCATCGCTATGTGGGCATGGATCTTACTATGCCGTACGTGGCCTACGCCGGCGCGACGCGTACCGGCAGCTACAGCGTGATGGACGGCAGCGCGCTGGGCCTGGAAGACGCCAGCTTCGACGCGGCGCTGGTGCTGGGTGTGTTTCATCATCTGCCGGATCAGCTGGTGCGCGCTTGCGTCGGTGAGCTGCACCGGGTGCTCAAGCCGGGCGCGACGCTGCTGGTGATGGAGGACGTACCGCCGCCGAGCTTCTGGAACCTGCCCGGCCACCTGATGCACTGGCTCGACCGTGGCGATCATATCCGCACCGACGCCGACTACCGCGCGCTGTTCGCGCCGCACTTCGGCGTACAGCGGAGCTACCATATGCGCTCCGGGATCTGCGATTACGGTGTGTATGTGCTGGAGCGCTGCTGATCTACCAGTGGCGGATGGAGACACAGCCGGGGCGATTGGCGGCGAAGCCGCTGCTGGCAGGCTAGGCGGCGCTCTGGGGTAAAACAAAGCCGTCGCTGCGACTGCAACGACGGCCGGTTGGCGGAGGGAGTGGGATTCGAACCCACGACGACGTTACCGCCGTACAGCATTTCCAGTGCTGCGCACTAGGCCAGGCTATGCGATCCCTCCAAGTGACTGAGCTATTATACCAGAAGCTTTCGGGCGCGCAACTCTTTTAAAGAGGGAAACAAAGGAACAAGAAATGAGGCTGCTTGTTTCTTTGTTCTTTGAGGTTTCAGACCCTCACCCCCGGCCTTTCACGCCTCCCCCTCTCCCGTTGCCTTCGGCACAGGCGAGGGGGAATCTGCGTACTTGTCTGTTCTTTTGTTCTTTGTTCTTGGTTCTCGGTTCTCCCCTTTGTTCTCTGCTCTTGGTTCTCCGTTAGGTTCTCCGTTAGGTTCTTGGTTCTTCTTATCCTCCCGTCACATCTCGCAGCCGGTCGAGCTGCGTCCGCAGCGCTGCGCGGTCGGCGTCGCGGCTGATGCGCGCTGAGATATGCGCGCTGATCGTCTGGTTGAGCTGCGCAACTTCGCGGTCGAGCCGATCCAGCAGCGCCTGGCGCGCGTCCTCCGAGGTGTGATACAGCTCCCAGTAGACATCGTCCATCACATTGCGCAGATCGTTGCGATAGCCTTCCAGCCAGCGCGCGTCCTCGGAGTATGTGGGCAGATGTCGCTGCATGTCGGCCAGACGCTCCTGAATCACCAGCAGCGCCTCGTAGGGCGCGGTTGCCGTGATCTCGGGCTGGCGCAGCTCATGAGATGGCTGCGGGACGCGAACGTGCTCTGAGCGCGACGGAGCGGAGCGGCGGCGTGAGCGGCTGTATGAGAGCAGAGCGGCGGCGATCAGCAGCAGCGCGATGGTCAGGAGCAGGCTGAATAAGCACCAGGGATTTTCAAAGGCCAGCAGAAAGCGCATACAAGTCCTTTCTTCGACGGATGGCCGGGACGGAGTGGCGTGCTATAATCGCAGCGGCGACGATTTGTGCCGCGTGCTAACGTGCTCGGCGATCGTCTATTGTATACGCTAACTATAGCGCGATGTCGCACTTAGGAGGAATCTGTGGACTACGGTTTTTCAACACGAGCGATTCATGTCGGGCAGGCACCGGAGCCCGGTACCGGCGCAGTGATCGTCCCGATCTATCAAACCTCGACGTTTGCCCAGGAAGAGGTCGGCGTCCATAAAGGCTACGAATATGCCCGTACCGACAACCCGACGCGGACCGCGCTTCAGGAGTGCCTCGCGGCGCTGGAAGGCGCGAAGTACGCGCTGACGTTCGGCTCCGGCCTCGGCGCGACGACCACGCTGATGCTGATGCTCAAGGCCGGCGATCACGTGATCTGCGGCGATGATGTGTATGGCGGCACCTATCGCCTGTTCCAGCGCGTGATGACCGATCACGGCCTGACCTTCGATTTCGTCGATACATCACGGCCCGACGAGGTCGCGGCGGCGATTCGGCCCGAGACCCGCCTGATCTGGCTGGAAACGCCGACCAACCCGCTGCTCAAGCTGGTCGACATCAAGGCGATCGCCGATCTGGCACGTGAGCGCGGCATTCTGACCGTCGTCGACAACACCTTTGCCTCGCCGTACGGCCAGCAGCCGCTGGAGCTGGGCGCGGACATCGCTATGCACTCGACGACCAAGTACATCGGCGGCCACTCCGATGTCGTCGGCGGCGCGCTGATGCTCTCGAACGACGAGGTCTACGAGCGTCTGAAGTTCCTGCAAAACGCGGCCGGCGCGGTGACAGGGCCGTTTGACTCGTGGCTGACGCTGCGCGGCGTGAAGACGCTGGCGATCCGTATGCGTGAGCACGAGCGCAACGCGCTGGTGGTGGCGCGCTTTTTGGAGGAGCATCCTGCTGTTGAGCGCGTGATCTATCCCGGCCTGCCCAGCCATCCGCAGCACGAGCTGGCTCAGCGGCAGATGCGCTGCTTCGGCGGTATGATCTCGCTGACGCTGCACGGCGGCGAGCCGGCCGCGCGCGAAATGGCGAAGCGCACCAAATTGTTTACGCTGGCCGAAAGCCTGGGCGGCGTCGAAAGTCTGCTGGAGCTGCCGGCGGCGATGACACATGCCAGCGTTGTGGGATCGAAGCTTGAGGTTCCGGCCGGCCTGGTGCGCTTATCGGTCGGCATCGAGGACGCAGACGATCTGGTGGAAGATCTGCGCCAGGCACTGGCAGATGCGCCCACACAGGCGGTTGCAGATGCCGATGTGCCGGTTCACTCAGAAGCGTAACGGAGGAGCAAGCTGTGCGACGTGTGCATATCTGGAGTGTGATCCTGGGGCTGTGGCTGCTGCTTGTGCTGCCGGCCCTGGCGCAAAGTGGCAGCGTGCGAGTCGAAGATCCCGACAATCTGCTCGGCGCGCAGGCAAATCAGGTGCGCGAGGCAGCACAGCGGCTGGCTGACGAGGGCGCGGAGGTGATCGTGGTGGCGGCGGGACCGGTTGCCGGCTCCGACGCCAGCAGCGCTGATCAGTACTTGAGCAATTTTCTGGCTCAGAACAACCTCGCGGCCAGCAGCCGTGCGATCAATCCGAATCAGGTGGTCTTCTACGTCGCGCGCGATGCCCGGCGCACGTCGCTGCTGTATGGCTCACGCTGGAAGCAGACGCTCGATCCGGTCTTTAAGTCGATCCAGGATCAGCAGATGAATCCGCGCTTTGCCAGCGGCGATGTGGCCGGCGGTATGATCGCCGGTCTCGATGCGGTCCGCACGACGATCAACCCACCCACGTCGCCGCTCGTGTATGTGCTCGGCGGCGCGCTGGTGCTGGGCGTGATCGCACTGATTACGGTGCCGATGCTTCAAAAGCGGCGGGCCAGCGCGACGGCGCTTGAAACGGCGCGTGAGCGTATGCGTACGGCACGGCAGGCGGCGGGCGCGGCGATCTCCGATGTCGCCGGCGTGGCCGAGCAAGCCCAGGCCAAGGCGCAGTACGATCGCATCAGCTACAGTCAGACCAACATGGAGCGGCTGCAATCGCTCCAGGCCAAAGGCACGCAGCTCTTCCAGGAGGCGCAAGATCTTTTTTCGACCGCCGACGATCAGATCGAGCTGAAGGCCAATCCCACGGCCGGCGATTACGAGGCGGTTGCGGCCCAGTACGAGCGAGCGCAAAATCTGGCCCAGCAGGCCAACAGCTCGATCGGTGAGGCCGAGGCGCTGCGCGCTCAGCTGGATGCGCAGGGATCGCCTAGCACCGGGCCAACTACCCGGCTCAGAGAGTGATCAGCATAGCCTAAGGAGCAGTCATGAGCGCGGCATCGATCGATGTCGCGCTTTTGCTTGCCCCGAATGGTTGTGAGTTGTTAAATCGATATTGACTATTTTTAACTTATCTCGTATAGTCAGCCTACGGCCACAAAGCATCGGCATCTAACCGAATCGAAGGCGAATCCCCAACGCTCGATCTGGACTGCGCTGCTGTGCTCCTCGCCGCCCAGAATTGTATGGAGGCTGCTACATGTCCGAATCGTCCGAATCATCCAGCTCGTTGAACCGCCGCACATTTCTCAAGGCATCGGTGGGTGTTGGTACCAGCGTTGTGATCGCCGGTACCGAGCTGCGCTTTCCTGCCAGCGCGGATGCTGCTCCGCCGACGCCGAACGAGCCCGGCCCGCCTGCGCCTTTCAATATCAACGCCGTCACTCCTCCGACGATCGCGAACTGCAATACCTGGGGTGCGCGCCAGCCTAGCTCACCGATCGAGGTGCTTTCCACGAAGCCGACCAAAGTGATCGTGCATCACACGGCAACACCAAACTCGACCGATTACTCGCTGGCGCATGCCTACAGCCTGTCGCGCTCGATCCAGAACTATCACATGGACTCGAACGGCTGGATCGATACGGGCCAGCAATTCACGATCAGCCGTGGCGGTTACATTACGGAAGGCCGGCATCGCAGCCTTGAGGCGCTCCAGAGCGGCACAAAACATGTGCGTGGCGCGCACTGTAGCAACCAGAACGATGTCGCGGTCGGCATCGAGAACGAGGGCACCTACACCACGGTCTCACCGCCGCAGGCGCTCTACAATAAGCTGGTCGCGCTGATCGCCTACATCTGCCAGCAGTACGGCATTCCCAGCACGCAGATCTACGGTCACCGCGATTTCAACGCCACGCAGTGCCCCGGCGATAAGCTGTATGCCATGCTGCCGCAGATCCGCACCGATGTCGCAGCGGCGATCGGCGGTCCTGCGCCGCGCACCTGGCCGATCGTGCAGCGCGGCCAGAGCGGTGAGCGCGTCAAGACCGTTCAGTATCTGCTGCGTGAGTACGGCATTAACGTCACCGTCGACGGCATCTTCGGTCCTGCAACCGAGAGTGCGGTCAAGACGTTCCAAACTTCTAAGGGCGTTACTGCCGATGGTATTGTCGGCGCGGCAACCTGGGAAGTGCTGGCTTTCGTGACGAAGCGCAACGATAGCGGCGATGCCGTGCGCGCGATCCAGAGCCAGCTGATCACCAAAGGCTACAGCCTGACGATCGACGGCTTCTTTGGCGCGAGCACCGAAACTGCAGTGCGGAACTTCCAAACCTCGCGCTCGATCCTCAGCGACGGTATTGTCGGCCTGGATACCTGGAATCAGCTGGTGAAGTAATTACAGCTCAGCGTAGACAAAAACGAACGACCACTTCCGCTCAGGAAGTGGTCGTTTGCGATTCTGGTCGCTAGAAAGCTGTTGGTTTAGGCTTCGACCAGCTCTGGAGCGGGCGCGGGCTGGTAGCCGAGCTGCTCAAGGAACGCGGCGGCTCCCTCGGGGCTGCCGAATGCGTCCCAGGCCTGGTTCGCCTTCTCGAAGAAGCGCGCGAACTCGTCGGCGACGGCCTGGTTCTGGGCAGCGGCGATCATCAGATCGATCATGTGCTGCTCCGGCTGGCCAAGCATGGCGTTGCTCCACTTGGCGACCGGACCGGCGTAGGCGCGCACGCGCTGCTCGATGCGGCGGGCGAACTCCTCGTCGAAGACCTGGTTGGTGCTGATCTCTTCGCCGATCAGGAAGGCCATCCGCGAGGCGGTGTTGGCACCCTGGCCGGTGATCGGATCGTTGGCGAAGTGCGCGTCGCCGATGGCGATCACATGCTTGCCGTTGGGCAGCGTGGCGTAGCCCTTGCGAACCGCAGGCGTGACGCCGCCCTGCATCAGATCCAGCGGCCGGATCAGGCCGAATTTCTCAGGATCGATGCGGCTGTAGGTGTTGGGCGCGTACTCACGCAGCAGGTCCAGCAGCGTGCTGTTGAAGAGCTGCGGATCGTCCTCGTAGCGCAGGCGTGCCCAGGCATCGAACGCGGTGCCGGGAACGGCTTCGATACCGAGGCCGGTGGTGTTGGTCCCGAAGCTGTAGATCGGGAACTCGAAGATCTCACCCTGGCCTGGCGCGAACGTCACCCACCCATTCATCTCGACATTGCGAACGCCGTGGAAGAGGCCCATGCTGATCCAGCGCTGCGGCTGCGTGTAGGGCGAGTCCTCTTCGATCACGGGGAACAGCTCGGTGATGCCGCCGCGTCCGGTGGCGATCAGCAGTAGGTCGTGCTTCTCGGAGAGCGCCTCAAGGTCGCTGGCCTTGGTCGGGCCGACGACGACGTGACCGCCGCGCGCCGCGAAGTCTTCCTGAAGCCGTCCGAGGTAGATGCGCATGTCGACCGCGATCATCGGCTCCACCGAGTGGCCCGTGAACGACATTGGGTGCTCGCCCGGAATATGGAAGTTCAAGGTGTTGAACTCGCTGTGTCCGCCGTCCCAGTGGTTGACGCCCAGCTGACGCTCACGCTCGCGAGTGTGGCCCACGCGGGCGACCAGGGCCGGAATCCGGCTGGCGAACTGCTGCTCTGCGTTCTTCTCGGCGTAGAGCGTGGTCTCGATGCCCTGCTGGCGAAGATACAAACCAAGATGCAGACCTGCGACACCTGCGCCTACGATACCGATGTGAGTCATGGTGGTGCTCCTGTGGAGTATTAGATATGTTTATCAACCGACTGACTACGTAAATGAATGCTGTCCTAGATTTATCATAAGACTGACTATCTAGAACCTGATAATCTGATTTAGTGACTGATATTAGAGTAAAGGCGAGAGAAAAGTAATTATCAGCGACCTAAACCCCGGACTTTGGACCTATATTTAGGAACCGACTTCGGAAGTAGAGGAGTGGTGACACGGAAGTGTCGGCGATCTGGACGTCGACGATGCGCCCGACAACAATCGTGTGGTCGCCGCCAGGGTAGGCTGCGTAGGGCAGGCATTCGAGCGTTGCCAGCGTACCCGCGATCGCAGGAGCGCCGCTCTCGGTCAGGCGATACGTTACGCCTGTGAACTTATCGGCGGCTGAGCTGGCGAACTGCCGGGCCAGCGCTTCCTGCTCCTCGGCGAGGAACTGCACCACGAAAGGCGCGGCGTCGGTGAGGGCGGCGGCTGTGCGCGTGCGGTTATCGACGCAGACCAGCAGCAGCGGCGGATCGAGCGAGAGCGATGTGACCGAGGTTGCAGTCATGCCAAGCAGCTGGCCGTCGCGATCCTGGGTGGTGACGATACTGACACCGGCGGCAAGCTGGCCAAACGCCTGTCGAAAGGCGGCGGCGCTCACCGAGGGCCGCTCCGGCTCCGACCAGAGCAGATCCGACATTCCCTCGATCCACGGTCGAGAGTCCATGACACGAACTGACTGAAGCTCCTGCAAGGACATGAAACGTGCTCCTTTGCAGCGCAGGTAGCAAGTCGCTACCTCCTGGGTGTACAGCAACGTGTGTCGTCGAGTATGTGGTTAGATCTGGTTGGAATGCGGTGTAGTACGTTCACTACTGGGTGCGTGTAGAATAGCACTCCCGCCGAACAGGCCCATACCGCCGTTGTGACGAACCTATCTAGGACCAAAGATGTATGCATCGAGAGAACAAAAGAACAAAGAACAAAACGATAGCATCGGAGCCCTTTGTTCCCTTGTTCCCTTGTTCTTTTGCTCGCCCGCAGGGCCGCATGACCCGGAAGTCCCGCACCTGCTGTTCCTAAAGGTCTAGCGTTGCTCTCATTAAACTCAGGCGCATCTCATTGACGCGCTCTGTAGCACATGGTACTATCCGCCTGTCTCCTCCTCTCTTTGACAGCGAAGGGTGCTAATGCGCGTTTGGAATCTGCTGATCTGCTTCGTCGTTCTCCTCAGCACATTTGCCGGTCCAGCCTCCCCAGTTGCCGCCGCTCCATCCGGCGCAGCTGCGCAGCTTAACGTCCAGAAGTTTCTGGATGCGCAGACCGGCACGCTCAAAAGCTACCGCGACGGGCAATACACCGCCGCGCAGGTGATCGACTCTTACACGTCGTACTACAACCTCGATCCGCGCATCCTGCTGACCTTGCTAGAGCTTGCACCGCGCCTGCTGACTGATGCTAATCCTGCCCCTGAGACGTTGCGCAAGCCGTTTGGCGCGGCCGGGCCGGAGGGATTCATCAGGCAGATCGAGTGGGCGGTGCGTGATATTCGGGCTGGCTTCGGTCCCTATGCTGTCGCGCCGAGCGTCAAGTTCGCCGATGGCTCCAGTCTCACGCTCGATGCCAAACAAGAGCCTTCGCTGATCGCGGTGCAGCGCTTCCTCGCCAACGGTCGCACGCAGGACGAGTGGCGTAAGCTGATCGATCGCTATGTGCCGCTGTACACGCAGATCTGGGGCAACGAGCCCGCACTGCCAACACCGACTCCCGCAGCCGCGCGGCCGTTTCTGAAGCTGCCCTGGCCGGCCGGCGTCGAGATGATCCACTCCTCGTATTTCGATCATGTGTACCCGACCGTCGATCGTGGCAACGACGGCAACTCATTTATCGTCAACTATCTGGGTCGCGGCAACCTGTCGTACAACACCCACGACGGCCACGACTACTATTTTCCCGAAAAGCCGACCGGCACGCCGATGCTGGCGGCGGCTCCCGGCATCGCCTATGCCTACACGCACCCCGGCAACGGCGTTGTGATCCGTCACAGCGGCGCGTTCGCGGGCTACGAGACGGTCTACTGGCATCTCGATCAGTTCACCACGATCTTTGAGGGCAAGATCGGCAATGGGGCCGGCGTGCCGGTCGAAGCGGGCACAGTGCTCGGCACCAGCGGCAAATCCGGCTTTACCGACGGTGGCGCGCATCTGCATTTCGAGGTGCGGCATAACGGCAAGCAGGTTGATCCGTATGGCTGGTATGGTCCCGGCCCCGATCCCTGCGCCGCCTGGACGGCCGGCTGCGAGTCCAGCGTCTGGCTCTGGGACGAGAGCCTGAGTGGGAGCTACGATTTTACCCGCCCGGATGCGCCGGCGCCGCAAGATCGGGAAGCGCCGACCGGCAGCCTGGCCGTCGCGCCGGATACCGATCTGGGCCTGCTGGCTCACTTCGACGAGACGGTTGTGCCCACGATTGGCCAGGGTCTGGTCGAGTTCACCGGCGCGGCGGGCGTCAAGCCCCGCTTTACCGAGGGCGTCTTCGGCCAGGCGGTGCAGCTCTCGCCGACGCTGGGCTTGAGCTATCCGATCAGCGGCAACCTGGAGCTTGAGCAGGGCACGATCGCGTTCTGGGCTAAGCTGCCTGCCGAATATCCCGCCAGCCGCACCAGGCGTCATTATCTCTTCGCCGCCAGCGCGCATCCCGAGGACGGCGATGTGTACACAGACACGCTTGCGCTTCGCCGTGAGCAGACCGACGATCGCGCCGCATGGAATTTGTGGACCGTCGACACTGCCGGCGTGGCGCATAACCTGACCGTCGCCGACACGCTGCAACCCGACGCCTGGCACCATTTCGCGGTCGAGTGGGATCGCGCGACTGGCCGCAAATCGCTGTTTATCGATGGGCAGCTCGCGGCGCAGGCCAGCGCGATCAATCTGCCGGCCTCATTCGGTGAGCGGCTTCAGCTGGGACGCTTTATCGCCGGATTTGGCGCGAGCGGGATTGCGATCGACGAGCTGGCGTTTTTCGCACGTACGCTGAGCGCGCGTGAGATCAAGCGCCTGGCCGAGCGGCAGGATGTGTACAGCCGCAATGCCGGCCCGATCAGCACCGCCGCCATTGTCACCGATCCGACCGTCGTGCTGGACGCTAACGCGATCGATCCGCAGGGCGGCATTGTTTCCGTAGAGCTGCGCCGCGACGACGAGCCCTGGTCTGATCCGCTGCCCTACCACGACAGCTATCGCTGGACGATCAGCGGCACCGAGGGGCTGCACACCTTTGCCGTCCGCTACCGTGACCGCGCCAACAACGAGACGGTAGTGACGACCACGCTTGAGCTTCAAGCGCCGCTCACAGCCACCGCCGATGTGCGCTCCACCTTCGATACGGCGGCCGTGCTAGGCTGGCAGCTTGGAGGCATCGATCCTGAGCCCGGCGGCACGCAATCGCGCGAGATGTGGCTGAGCGAGCATGTCGAGATGCAGCTTTCTAACCGCCAAGATTTCCGCGATGCCGTGTGGGAGCCGTTCGTGGATGTGCGCGTCTGGAACTGGCAGGAGAATCAGGAGCGCAAAGTTTATGTGCGCTTCCGCGACGAGCGCGGCCGGATCAGCCAGCCGCTGGCCGTTGGGCCGGATGTCCCGCGCTAAATGATTGGCAACGATAACGAAGACGCCCTGGCATCAACCAGGGCGTTGGTGTTTAAATCGGCACGTGCCAGGTAACCTCTTCCTCTGCCCAATCGTAAGCTTGCTTGCGATTTCCTGATCCCGATGTGACTACACAAGTGAGGAGCGAGTCATCATGCGACGATCTGTTGTACCCCCCTTGATCATGTTGAGCCTGATCGCGGCGATCGTGTTTGCCGCTACGGCCTTCAATTGGGCCAAGATCGCCGGACAGCTCGGCGCAGAACAATCAGGTATCGGTAGCGCTGAGTTCTGGGATGCCCATCTCCACGTCCAGCTCCTGGGATTCTGCGCCTTCCTTGCTCTGCTGGTGAGTCTGGAGATTAGTGCGATTGCTGCCCGCAGCAAGCTGACGATCTGGCCCGCGATATCCGGCATCATCGCGATTCTGTGTGGGATCGCGGCCCTCGACTCAGCCGGTGTCGCGTGGTCGTTCAGCCAGTCGACAGGAGGTGTCGGCAGCCCCGGTTTTTGGAACGTTTATCTGCGATCCCACTACTGGGCCGGCGCCTCGTTCCTGGCATTGCTGGGAGGTCTTGCCATCGCCGGAATTGCTTTTGTGGTATCCACAAGCGATGCTCGACACCGGCCATACGAGGATGCGCTGTCGAGCACACGCTAGCTATGGATTAGTCTCCAATAAATCGACATAAACTAAAAACGCCTGTGTAGTTTCTAGCTACGCAGGCGTTTTCGTTTTGTGCTGTGAAATCGATTTGCTTATGCTGCGACCGGCAGAATCAGGGTGAAGGTCGAGCCTTTCTCCAGCTCGCTCTCCAGCCACAGCCGTCCGCCCATCAGCGAGATCAGCGGCCGAACAATTGCCAGGCCCAGCCCGGTGCCGCCCGCCTCAACCTTGAGGTCGCTCTCTACGCGATAGAATCGCTCGAAGATGTGCTCCTGGTCCTCGGGCGCAATGCCGATGCCGGTATCTGTGACGTCAAGCTGAATGTACGACCGCCGTGTTGCCAGGCCCGCGCGCGGCTCTGCGGGA
>DASWTW010000311.1:0-13246 GCA_036401895.1 Herpetosiphonaceae bacterium
GATGTTCAACGCCCTGGATCAATTTTTCGACGGCTGCCCGGCTCGGTGAGTCCAGATGCGCATGGACACACTGGTTGCGGATCGCACCGAGCTTGCCGATCAATCGGCGCTGGGGGCGGGTGAGTAAACCAGCGTAGCGAAGCGTGTTCTGTACCTTGGCGATCGTCGCGGCGGGCGGTAGAGCAAGTCCATGCGCACGAGCAACATGCTTCAGGTGCATCTCAAGCGCAACACCAGCGATCGCGCCTGCTGCACGGAGATGATTCTGTTGGAGGAGTTTCTGTGCGCTGGCAAGTTCGTGCCGTGCTGCTGCTGCCAGCGGGCTTGCGGGATCATAGTGCTTTGCACGCGGTCTGAGTCGTCGCCGGATGGTATGCAGGGCAAGGCTTGCCCAGGCTGCCACGTCGTCCGATGAGATAATGAGTCGTCCGGTGTAATACTCCATTGCTAAGCCCTCGGTACGGCCTGGAAGAAGGCCGCATAGGGCGGTGGGGCGCACGGAGCAGCGATTAGGGGGTGGCATGCTCGCACGAAGAATCGGGAATCCCGCCTCCGAGCAGCAAAAAACCGCCCGAAGGCGGACAGATCAGCGCACGAGCATGCTATACTGCTGCTCGCATCGGTGGGCCTCGTCCGCCGGTGCCACGCTCCTGGGATGTTCCCGCATCGCCAGGAGCATATTTGTTTCAAATAGTGTATACCCTCGCGACTCCGGTGTCAATAATGGGGTTAGCTGTCATTATTGGTTTCATCTTCGCCCTCTTGATGGGGTTTGTGATACATATAAGCAAACACATGAGCCAATTGCTCATCTTGTGATAGGTGTCTAAATGGGTGGTCAGTGTTATGGATGTCGAGCGCCCCTCCTGCATCTGTAAACAGAGATGATTCGAGAACATTACCATATAACTGATAAAGCGCTTGGTAAATGATATCAGCATCAGCAATTGCCGTTAGTGCGGCATAGTCACCTCTATCATCATATCCAAGAACAATAATACTTGGTAGGTACAATCGAATGAGTGCAATCGCATGCTGTGGATTTTCTTGAAGGGTTTGTGCAATATATTGACCTGTTTCCTCCTTTGATCCCCACCTTGACCACAGATAGAGGAGACGTACCGCATATTCAGGCCACTTCACATAGATGGGCTCGTCAAGCTCAACTGTAGCAATCCTCGTTGCAACTTGTCTCCCAAGTGTCTGCATATCATCGTCATCGAATGCAAATACGCCATTGGAATCCTGACCTTGCATCCAACGAAACCATTCTGATAAAAATAGCACAGACTGAGCTTGGGCTATAACCGTGCTAGCTATATCAAATCGTTTCTGGCCCGCTGCGATACGCCTAATGAGCGAACTTACATACGTAGCAACATCCGTAAATGGAGACTGAAAGAATCCATTTGGATCTGAAACGCCAAATAGTTCCGATATTTGGGCAACACCAATAGCTAATTTCTCTGCTACGTCAAGAAGTACGCTACGCTCTTCACGTCGAAGTTTGAGAAGGATATTTTCCACGGTATGACTCGTGACAATATTCTGAATAAGCGTTGGTACATCTGACAGGGGTTGTGTTGAAACGGTCGCAAGAAAGACTGTAAAGTCTTGATCCGAGATATCACCTTCTAAGACGGAGTATGCAAAGTACCGATCAAAGTAATAGGGTGATGCTATTCGCTGTTCCCCAATTTGATCCTGGCCAATTGCTGAATACCTCGTCACTTCAAGGACTTGATTCAGCGAAGGGAAAAGAGTTACGATAATTAACTTGGCAGCTTCAATTTCACGGATAGTGTATCCACTAAGTGCTTGATTCACTACTTGTCGGTTGCGCTCTGCTAGTTCATCTCTGTTAAAAAAGGATGGCCAGCTAACAAAAATATCGGGATTATCTCGGACAACTGCATACGCTTGTGGAAAGCATAGTCGTAAAGCTTCCAGTAACATGAGATCTAGTGGATTCACTTCTCCTTTCAAAATAGGCAGGGCAAACACAAGCGCATTGCTATATCGCTTAATCATTCTTGGAGTTTGTAAGCGGGTAATCAGACTAGAATCGAATGTTTCTACGAACAGCCGCCTTTGCCCTTCCGTCAATTCAATGCCAGCTACTTTCAATGACTCTGTAACATTAGCGAGGCAAAATTTGCGGAGAGCGGCCTGATCAGCACGAGGTAAAAGAAGTGGGACAGAGATAATCTTCTCTAAAAACTTACGACCTGATTCCTTTCCTCCATCTCCATATTTTTCACCTATAGCCGATGCTACAACTTCTTCATCAAACGCAACGATATACGTAATATAGGAAAAATCTGCTGACAGCTTGATAAGTCGAAATACTGCTTGTATCTCGCTCCGATCAAGCCGGTCAATATCGTCCATGAGGATAACAACGCGCTTACCTGCATCCCTTAATATTTTTTCAACACGTGCTTTGAGGATTTCTAAATCGACATTAGCAACCTTATCAGCAACGTTAGTTACTGCCTTTCCAAGTCCTCCGAGCCCTCCAAGCCCTCCTAATATATCGAGGGTGGAACTAATTGCATCACCATACTCGCTAATTGCTTGTCCAATCTTTTCGCCCTTGGATGAAATAGATTTTTTAAGAGAGGCTGCCAAATGTGCAAAAAATTGTCGAAGTAATTGAACTTCATCCCCATAGCGCCAAGGATTAAAAGGGATACAAATAACGTTTTGATGGTTGTTAAGCTCTTGCTCAATGTAGCTGAACACGGTTGTCTTCCCCTCTCCCCATGAGCCATAAATACCGACAACAAGGCTACTAGGATCTTGTCGGCGGGCAATAGTTTGTGCTACTCGTTGAGCAAAAGGCCAGCGATTGAACCGATCCTTCATGCGATCTGTTTCGTGGGTGTCGCTGATATATAAGTCTTGATTAGGTTGAGCAGGCATAAGGGTTCCTCGATTCTATAAAGATATGGGCTTGCTTAAGAGGGTGAGAGCAATACCATACCATTGAAATACTAATCCATACAACAGAATTATAATCAAGTCTCCGAGGCATCCACCCTATCCATGCTAGGTGAAATGGTCATTCACAGTAGCTTGGTCACCTTTAGCATCGGGCAAGGTCCTCAGTTGAAATGCGCAACAGATCCTCAGCAATCCCAAATAGTACAAATGTGGGAGTACCCCAGGAAAGACCCCAGAACTGTCTTCCGGGGTCTAGTCTGGGATCTGTTGTGAGTGTCGAGAAACGCGCTTAACCCCAAAGCAGACCCCGCAACTGTCTTTCGGGGGTATTTGCGGGGGTCGATTAAGGATGCTAGCCTGTACAAATGTCTTGTACAGGCTACTGTACGGGCTGTTGTGGGGTCTATTGGACAGGTTATTGGACAGGCAGCGGTCCCCTGGCTTTATGTTCTATGGACTGGATGCTGCCGGGCATCCCGCCGACCGGCAAGCGCATCGAAATTGCGGTGGTGGCGATTATTCGCTTCGAGGACGGCAAGATCGCCCACGAGCATATCTACTGGGATCAGGCGTCAGTTCTGGTGCAGCTCGGCCTGATCGACGGCAGCAGCCTGCCGGTTGCCGGCGCGGAGAGCGCCCGCAAGCTGCTGGATCGTTCCCTTCCGTCCAACACCTTGATCGAGCGCGCAGCCTCAAAGTAGCGCGATAGTCGTTCATCAACAGTCCTGGTCGCGCTAAGCGTCATCAACAGTGCGGCCAGAGCTGCCTCTACGAAACGTTGTCCACAGGTTATCAACACCCGCGATGACACGTACACGTGCGCTTGACTGCGACTCTATACTCATCCAACGGAGATGTTCGTGTTCTTGAGCACCGCAGCCTACGCTCGCCAGCCCAGGATCGCTTGCTGTCCGGCGCCGTCGCCCGGTGACGATTGTTCCCCTATGGCGACGGCTTCTTGAGCAGCACGGCTGATCCCATGATCGGCTGGCCACGCCGAGCCACGGGAAGGGAAACCAGTATGGCCAAAGAACCAGGAAACCTGTCAGACTTGACGGGCCGTGCTCAGCAAGAGTGGGACGCCCTTGTTCGTAACTATTATCGCTCCAACCAGTCCGAGCATTTGCTGGTGGAGCCCGACGCGCGCACGCCCGAGCTGATCGCGGTCGACTGGGGCGCGTTTCCGGCGCGGCCAACCGCCTGCCTCCAGAGCACCGCGCGAGCCAATCGGCTGCTGGATTGGACCACGCTTCAGGGCGCGATCGGCAGGGCGGAGTTTCAAGACGAGTACGTCGAGTGGCGAACAGTGCGCGATGGCGACGGCAAAATTCGGCGCGTAGAGCTAACGACCGAGTTTCCCGAGTACTGGCTGACGCTGGCGTCGTATCATCCGGTCAAGACGCTTCAGCTGGTGGCCCGCTTTGCCGGCGAGGCCTCGGTCTCGCCGCAGGCCGTGTATGGCGGCGTCAATCCGTTCAAGCGCGGCATCACGCCCCAGGAGCGCCGCGCGGCCTTTGAGGATGCGATGCTGCCGCGCGGCGGGAAAGCGCCGTGGAGCCCGTACAACAACGGCGAGAAAGCGCTGTGCTTTATGTGCCAGGGCGCCAACACACTCGGCGGTCTGATCGCGCTGGCCTCGCGAGCGTCCTTTCCATACGGCGCGAAAGATCCCGAGACCGGCGAGCTGCGCCGCTTGAGCGGGCCGGAGGCGATCGCGACTCGCACCCAGGCCGCCGATCCTTGCCGCAACAGCGATCCCACCGTGGTCGGCGGGCTGATCGGCCTGGCCTGGGATGGCAGGCTGTTTGCGCTGGAAGATCCGGCCGGCGTGTATATTCGCTCGGTGCAGCACGATCGGCTGCTCCAGCCGGACGGCTCGCCGGTGCCGCTGGAGTGGTTCGAGTTCCAGCGCGGCTCGCGGCCACGCGGCGCGGATCAGCTTGAGCGCTCGCAGCGGCTGGTCTTTGAAGTGCCGCAGGGCCTCGATTTCACGGTGGGCGACCTGATCGACTCGCAGACGGGACATCCGATCGAGTACGGCGGTCAGATCGCGGATCTGGTGCAGATCGTCGCCTACGTGCGCGTCAGCGAGCGTGACGCCGTACCGGTCAAGCCGCGCGAGCTGCCCATGCCCGACGTGCTGCCCTGTGAGCAGGAGCGCTTTTGCCAGGTCGTGCTCAAAAAATGGGACGAGTTCGAGTCCTCGCAGCGCAATCTGCTGGTCAACACGCCCGGCGGCATCGTGGGCCGCGATGGGGAGGTGCTCGCATGAGCGGCGCGGCGCGGATCGGCGCCCAGCCCGCCGATCGTATCCAGGACGGCATCTACTTTCGCAAAGGCCAGACGCCCGGCAAGTGCTACCGGCTGCTGCTGATCAATATTCGCTCGGGCGCGCGGCCGGATCAGGCCAGAGCGGCGATCGCGGCGATGTGGGCGCTGCTGGATGAGCTGCGGCGCGGCATTGTGCGCGATCTCCGTCCGCAGGTGGCGGGCGATCCCGAGGTGACTGTTCCCGATGGCGGGCTGACCTGCCTGCTGGGCTTCGGCGCGCGGCTGTTCAATCCCAGCATGCACGTGCCGCGTCTGGTCGCCACCGACCAGCGACCACCTGAGCTGGTCTCGCTGCGGCCCGGCGGCGTCGGCGCGCCCTTTCTGAACCTGCCCTGGTCCGGCGAGGATCAGCGCCGGCCAGGCGAGGCCGATCTGGCGCTTCAGTTTATTGCCGACACCGAGCTGGCCGTTAATCGCGCGGTCGTCGAGATCTGGAAGCTGATCGACGATGGAGATCTGCCGCTCGACTTTGTGGTGATGCACACCGGTTTCTCTCGCGACGATCGGCGCAGCTGGATCGACTTCCACGATGGCCTTAACAACATCGAGTCGAGCCAGCGCCGGGGTGCGATCGAGGTGGTGCTGGCCGATCCGCCGTGGATGAAGGGCGGAACCTACATGGGCGTGCTGCGCGTCTCGGTGGATCTGGCGGTCTGGCGCAGTCTCACGCGCGAGCACCAGGAGATCCTGGTCGGTAGGCACAAGCTGACCGGTTGTCCGCTGGAGGAGATCGAGCGTGGGCGCGACGGCGAGCTGACGCTGAAGTTTATGGGCGGCTGCCCGTTCACGGAGCCGCTCACGCCGGCGCAGCAGGCCGCCTTTCGTGATCCGCCGCGACCGGGCGATCCGCTGGTCCAGCTCAGCCATATTCATCGCTCGAACCATAATCGTGGCGCTCCCGACACCGACGCCAATAACCGCGTGTTTCGTCAGGGCTACGAGTTTCTCGAAACGCTGGCCGACGGCAAGCCCTGCCTGGGACTGCATTTCGTCAGCTTTCAGCGCCAGCTCGCCCGGCTGACGAACTTGCTGCGGCTCAACGGCTGGCTGCGCGATGTCAACTTTGGCGGCTCGACCACTCCCCGCAGCGGCGAGCCCACGCCGATCCAGTTTCTCTCGGTGGTTGCGGGCGGCCTGTATGCGGTCCCGCCCACAGACGATCCGTTTCCCGGCGCCGAGATCTTCTAATCGATCTATCCAACAAACCAACAGGAGAGCGCAATCTGCGCCCTCCTGTGTCCTACGGCTCCGATCAACCAAACGTGCGCTAGTCGACGGCGCGCAGGCAGAAGCCTACGTCATCCCCGTTGTAGTTGTGCGAGCCGGGCACGCTGCCGACGATCGTGCGGTCCCACACGTGCAGGACGATCACGTAGCCGCAGGCGACCATGTCGTTCGTCATCAGCGACCAGGCATCGCCAACCGGGGCCGGCGCGGTTTGCACATTGCCGGACGGCGGTGTTGGATTTGGCGGTGTCAGGCTATTGGGCAGCGTATCCAGCGCGAAGTGGCCGAAGTTGATGTCGCGCGCGACGAAGTGACCGTTGATCGTAATGCCCTCGTTGAAGTCCTTGCAGTCGCCGCCGCTGTCGATGTAGATGTCGGCCTCGGGCTGCGTGTTGTCCAGCTGGACGCGGTGCCAGGCCGTGCTGCCGAGCGGTACATTCGCGGCGCTGACCATCTCCACGCGGATCTCCCACAGATCGTCGCCGCCGGTATCCCACCAGGCCAGCATGTCGAAAATGTTTTGCTGCGGATCGACATACTCGATAAAGCCGGTCATCGGGTCGGGCGTGCGCATCACCGGCGGGTTGATGCCGCTGGCGATCTGGAAGGGCGTTGTCACCGGGATCTCGGCCAGCGTGCCGACCTTGCGCGCCAGAACGCGATACTTGTACCCGAGCGCGCTAAACAGTGGCGGCGCATACGCCTGGACGTGAACCCGCCCGCCGAATGGGCAGAGCCGGCTGGGAACGTGCGGATCGGCTTTGCTGCCGTAGAGCGCGAAGACCGCTCCCGGTATCGTCATGCCGTTGCCGAAGATGTCGATCTCCGCGACGCTGATCCCGCCGATGATATGGATCTCGGGGCCGTCGCCGGTGTGCGGCCGGCCAGGCTTGAGCTGCACATGCGTATCCAGGCGATTGCCCCAGTACGGAACCTCGTCAGGATCGGTCGTGGAGGGCGGCGTATTCCACGACATCACAGCCCGTATCCGCGCGATCTGCGGCTTCTCGCACAGCTGGCGATACGCGTCGGGGTTGACCTTGAGCACCGCCGTGTAGTTCAGGCCGTCGGCGGGAATCCCTGGAATATCGTGGACTTCGATCGCGGTCGTGCCTTGATACACCCACTGGCAGGAGTTGTCCCAGTCGGCCCAGAAGGCGACGTACTCTTTGCTGCCCTGCTGGCAAAGGTTGCCCAGGTAGCCGACCGGCCGCTTGATCGCGATCGTGGCGACGAGCCACTCCTGGTTATAATCCAGGCCCAGGCAGCTCAGCTCCTCGTAGTTGACATTGCCTTTGGTTTTCTGCAACTCTTCAAGGATGGCCTGCCAGTTGATGTCCAGCTTCTGCCACTGCGCGATCTTGCCGGCCAGACTTTCCTGATCCAGCGCGCCGGGAGCCAGCAGCGCTTGCAGCTCACCAAAGCCAAAGCGATGCGGCTCGACGGTGGTCCGGCCCTCGGCGGCGGCTTCGCCCGCCTGAACCTGCACGGCGTACTGCTGGGCGATCTCTTCCAGGCTCAGCGGCGGCGGCTCGGGCAGCGGCAGCGGCTCGAACTGAATCACCTCGAACTCAGGCGGGAGCTCAAGCTTCTTGCCGATGTTATCGCCGATCACGTCGATCAGGTCGATCAACCGGCGGCGGCGCGGCTTGATCTGGATGTGCCGGTCAAGGCGGTTGCCCCAGATCGGTGCCCAGCCGGGGTTGCCGGCCGGCGGTACGATCTCCCAGGACAGGATCGCGCGCACCCTGGGCAGCAGCGGCCGGCCACACGGATCGCGCTGAGGCTCGAACGGCAGCGTGACCACGTAGCTCAGCGGCTTATCGGGCTGTCGCGCGCAGTCGACCATGTTCGGCAGATCGTGGATGTTGAAGCCGCCGACGCCGATGTCGATCCAGCCCGCGCCGTAGTTCACAAAAAAGCGCACATACTCGGTCGTTCCGGGCGAGCACAGATTCCCGCCGTAGCCGGTCGGCAGCTTGATCTGCACCGTCGCCTCGACCACGCTCAGGTTCAGGTTGTAGCCAACGCAGGTCAGCTGCTCGTAGGTGGTATCGCCGACGATCTTGAGAACGGGCTGGTACTCGCTCTTTTCGAGGTTGCCGAAGTAGTTGGGATTGGACAGCAGCAGCGTTTTGAACCGTCCGCGCTGTTCGAGATTGCGCGGTCGATCCGCTTCCTTCTTGGGTCGTTGCCGGGGATTGTTTGCAGCGGCCATGTAGGTCTCCTTTGTATGGACATGATGGTTTCGGCTGGTTTTTGCAGCCGTCGAACGACTCGTGGCGAAGCCGGTCTATTCCCGATCGAGCAGCCATGCGCGCAGGACGCGCACCAGCCCGCGCCACCCGACGAAGCGGCGCTGGGCCTTGCTCTGGAGGTCGACAACCTCGCCCTGGATCAGCCGTCCACGCCGATCCAGGAGCAGGCGCAGGGTGACGCTGACATACTGTTTCTCTGAGAGCTTGTCCTCGGCTGTTCTGGCAGGCACGTTACACCCTTGTAAACCATGTTTGTGCAGCGGGATGACCTTCTGCAACAGAGGCGAGACGCTTGAGGCGAATCTACTCAGGACGCGGTTTCAGGCTTCAACTCATGATAGAGCAGGGCTATGAAGCGCCGCTGAATTAAGGCTGAAGTCTCGATAGGGTTGCAATAAAGTTTGGTTGAAGGCGGATTGATAGGCAGCGGCGATCGAAGGCAGACGCGAGCGCGCTGTCTCAGGCCGGGCAAGCGGCGAGGTTGTGTGGGCTAAATGCTTTCGGGAGTGAGGCGAATGCGCTCGAAAAGCGCGAGGGTCGCGGGCTCCGGCGTTGTGTCGAACTCAGCCCGCAGCATGCTGGCGCAGAGATGATACTGGCGCAGCGCCTGGGCGCGCTCGTTGCGGCGCACATAGCAGCGCATGACCAGACGGTGCGCGTCCTCGCGGCAGGAGTCGTTGAGCAGCAGCTGGTGGGCGTAGTTCAGGCTGGTGGCGTACTCGTGGCGCTCATAGTGGTAGTCGGCCAGCCAGGCTAGCACGTTCAGGTAGCAGGCGCGCAGCCGCTCGCGCTCGATGCTGGCCTGAAGATCGCTATCGCAGGTGAGATCGCCGTGGTACAGGCTGATCGCCTGGGTGTAGGTCAGCATCGCCGCCGCCGCATCACCGCGATGTCGCCACTGCTCGGCCTTGCTGATCAGCGCCTCGAAGTAGGCCAGATCGGTCGTGATGCCGGATTCCTGGTTGAGCCGGTAGTAGCCGTTGGTATGTACCACCGGTAGCGCGCCGCCGATATGCTGGCCCAGCTGTTTGTGGAGCGTGTACACCAGGCTGTTCAGCGACTGGCCGGCAAGCGTGCTGCTGGTGTCGGGCCACAGGCTTTCAAGGATGATCTCCCGGCGCACCGGCTGCCGGTAGCGCAGCGCCAGCGTGGAAAGAAACGCCTGTGCTTTGCCGTGCAACGGCACGATCACCGGCTGGCCCGCGCGCAGGAGCTGGAAGTTTCCCAGGACGCAGATCATCAGTGTCCACCGCGCCGGTGCAGCTGTCACGATCTGTTCTTGCTTGGCTTGCATCACGTCCTCGACCCCTTCTGTTGATACCGCAGCCGGCGTACACGATGGTCAGGATAGAGAAAACGTCGTGGCGAGTCGCTCTGGAGTGGCATGCAAAAAGATCAAGCGCTACGGAGGCTTGTTGTTTTGTTCAATGCACGCTTGTCGTAATTATCAGCAGGGCTCAGTAAAGGAAAGATTACGGGTTGATGACCGGGCGGAGCAGCGCAGCCACTCCGCCGCCCGAATCGTGTCAAATCTTTAGCTGCGCACCTGCCTGGCTGCGAGATTGTTAAGCCTGGTTGCCGCCAGCAGCCCATCGACCTGGTAGCCCGAGCGCTCGGCGGCCGACCGCAGCTGCTGCACCAGCGCATAGGTATCGTCGAGCGACGAGGTGCTGGCTGCCGCGCCGCGCTGCTGATCCGTGCCGGCCCCGATCGCCGTTTTCGCCAGCAGCGCCCAGAGCAGCCGCTCGAACGACTCCTGGTTGAACCAGAGCACATCGCGGTAGCGATTGACCTGCAAGAACTGTTGAAGCGCCGGATCTTTGAACAACGGCTCCAGGGCCGACGGCGCGCTTTGTCCGGCAGCGGCAGGCTGCGGCTGAAGCTCATGACTGATCAGCAGCTTAATTAGCGACACCGAGCGCCAGGCTGCCGCCTCGTCCTGACCGAAATCGCGGAACACACACGAGATGATCCGGTTGAGCAGCCACTCGTCGATCAGGCTGCGGCTTTGCTGAGCGCCGTCGCCGGGAGCGTTGAGCTGGCCGAGCGCGTGGGTAAAGATCCAGGCCAGCAGCGTGCTCCAGCCGATCGGATCGTCGCCGAGGTGGGCGGCAATCTGCGCCAGCGCTGGCGTCTCGTCATCTTCGGCGCTGGTCTCGACGCTCGGCGCGGGCAGGCTCAGCAGCGCCTCCAGCTCCCGGCGCAGCTCCTTAGCCAGCGCCTGCTCGTCGCCGCGACTGCCGGTTAGATCGTTGATGCCACGGAACAGCGCGATCGTCTGCTGCTCAACCTGATCCAGCAGATCGATCTCTAGCTCTGCTTTCTCCTCAGCCTCAGCTTCCTCGGCGTCAGCTGACGTGGCGCTAGCTACCTCGGCCGTGGCTACCTTCGACTGCTCCGGTTTGGCCTCGGCTTTCGCGGCTTTATCCGGCTTCGTGGCATCTTTGGCTTTCGCGCCGGATCGCGCTGCCGATGTCTCAGCCTCGGCTGTCGCTTCCTCGTCGGCGGTGTCGGCTTCCTCGCCGGCCAGTCGCGCGCGCCGCAGCTCGATCAAACGGCCGAACAGCTCGGCGGTGACCAGCGCTTTGAACGGCCGGTGGATCGGCTGGAGAAAGACCTCGCGCAGCGACTCGTCGATGCTGGGCACGCCGCGCCCGCTGAGCTGGGAGGCCAGCTGCGCGTACTGGTGCCAATCGTTATCGCGGACCTCGCGGAAATCGAGAAAAACATGATGCTGGTATGGCCCAAGCTCGACGTACAAGCCTTTCTCGGCCAGCTCGCGACCGCTGCGCAGATATTCCAGTCCCGAGATCTGATCCCGAAAAATGTAGAAGTGCTGCTCGTCGCCGTTGAACGCCAGCCCCTCGCCGAGCGTGCGCTGCGTCAGGCGGCGCTCGTCGCTGGCTCTGGCCGAGTAGGCCGCCGACATGCGCACCCAGCCGCTGGTGCTGGCGTATTTGTTGTGATACAGCACCAGGCTGCGCTCGTCGCCCGCGCGGTTGGAGTAGGCAAACACATCTTCGTTGACGCCGTCGCCGGCGTAGAAATCGTAGAGCAAAAAGTCGCGGGTTTCGGCGAAAAGATAGCGCTTGTGCAGCAGCGGGAAGATCTCGCGCTCGTGGCGCTGGATTAGATACGTGTCGGGCTGCTCGTCCCAGTAGGCACGGCGATACTCCATGCCGTATTTTTCGGCAAAGCCCTGGACCTGGCCGTGGCCGAACATTGGCAGGCCGGGCATCGTGACCATCACCGTACAGATGCCGAAGTACTTGTCGTCCTTGCCGAACTGCTCGACGGCGGTCTTCTCGTCGGGATTATTCATGAAGTTGACATAGCGCTTCAAGATCTCGGGATCGAACTCCAGCGTGTTCTTCATCAGCTGGCGATACTTGGCGTTGTCCTCGTCGCGCAGCAGATGCATAAAGGCGCTGTTGTACACGCGGTGCATGCCCAGCGTGCGCACAAAGTAGGTTTCCATCATCCAGAACGCCTCGGCCAGCAGCAGCGTGTCGGGCGCCTCTACCGCCGCTCGATCCACGACCTCGCGCCAGAACTCGACCGGATTCAGCGCCTCGAACTGAGCCTTGGTCATGGCGAACTCGGAGCGCGAGGCGATCGCGCCGCCGCTGCCGGGCTCGGGAAACCACAGCCGCTGGATATGCCGCTTGGCCAGCGTCATCGCCGCGTCGAAGCGAATGATCGGGAACTGCCGCGCCACATGCAGGATCGTCTGGATCACGGCCTCGCGCGCCTCAGCATTAAGATAGTTGATCTGCGCGGTATCGTTCCAGGGCATGCTCGTGCCGTCGTTGCCGTGGTAGATGTACTGCTCGCCGCCGGTCTGGCGATCCACGCGCTTGAAGACCACCGCCGCGTCGCTGCGATCGTAGTAGTGATCTTCCAGAAAGATGCCGACGCGCTGATCCCAGGACAGATCCGGGCCGTTGAAGCTGTAGGACGGATACGGGCTGTAGTCGAGGCGGATAAACCACTCGGGATGCTCGATCACCCAGCGTCCGTCGATGCCAGTGTGGTTCGGCACCATATCGCTGGCCAGCCGAATGCCGCGCTGCCAGGCGCGCTGCTGGAGATTCTGGACCGCCGGATCGCCGCCGAGATCCGCCGCGATCTGGTAGTCGAAGAGCGAGTAGGCCGAGGCCACGGCGTCTTGATTGCCCATCAGCTGCTTGATCGTCTTGGAGGCGTTGCTGCGCTCCCACAGGCCGATCAGCCACAGGCCGGTAATGCCCGAGCGCGCCAGCGTGTCAAGCTCATCGTCGGGGATCTGATCCAGCCGCGTGATCGCGCGGCCGTAGCGCTTGGAAAGCTGATCCAGCCACACAAACGCGTTCTTAGCGATCAGCACCAGGCGCGGCATCCAGTCGCGATCTTCGGTGAAGCGCTCGGGCTCGTCCTCCGTGCCGGCAAAGTTGAAGACCTCGATCGGCGCGCCGCCGCCGCCGGGACCGCCCGCGCCGATGAAA
>DASWTW010000312.1:0-6691 GCA_036401895.1 Herpetosiphonaceae bacterium
CGGTGTTCTACCAGTATCTGCCGCTGACTCACTCCTGAGCCTCAGCCGCCAGCCTCTGATCCAGGCGGCGGATCTGATTCGCCGCTTTGTTTGTGTGGCGGTTGCGCTTCATGGCTGCCTGAGGTTGTGTGGTAGCATAGGGAGAACAGCTGCAATTTGACGTTGAAAATAGAGAGTGCCATGAAAATCTTACTGGTTGGCGGCGGCGGTCGTGAGCACGCGCTGGCGTGGAAGATTCGCCAGTCCGCGCAGGTGACGGATCTGATCATCGCGCCGGGAAACGCAGGCACGGCGGCGCTAGGACGCAATGCGGCGGTCAAAGCCGACGACATCGACGGTCAGGTGGCGCTGGCAGTCGCGGAGCAGCCCGATCTGGTCGTCGTCGCGCCCGACAACCCGCTGGCGCTGGGCCTGGTCGATCGCTTGCAAGCGGCCGGGCTGCGCGCGTTCGGACCCACGGCAGCGGCGGCGCGGATCGAGTCGAGCAAGGCGCTGGCCAAAGAGGTCATGCAGCGCGCCGGTATTCCGACAGCGGCCTTTAAGATCGTCGACGACTACGCGGCGGCGGAGCAGTTTGTGCGCGCGCAGGACCGGCCGTTCGTGGTCAAAGCCGATGGCCTGGCGCTCGGTAAAGGCGTGATTGTTGCTGAAACCGTCGAAGAAACGCTGGACGCGCTGCGATCGATGATGCAGGAGCAGGTGTTTGGTGCGGCCGGCACGCGAGTTGTGCTGGAGGAGCGGCTGCGCGGCGAGGAGATTACGTTGCTGGCCTTCGCCGATGGTCGTACGGTCGTGCCGATGCTCGCCTCGCAGGATCACAAGCGGCTGCTCGACGGCGACCAGGGGCCGAATACCGGCGGCATGGGCGCGTATGCTCCCGTGGCGGCGGTCGATCCGGCGCTGATCGCACAGATTACGGAGCAGGTGTTGCAGCCCGCGATCGATACGCTGGCCGAGATGGGCACGCCGTTTGCGGGCGTGCTCTACGCCGGCCTGATGCTGACCGAGGACGGGCCCAGGGTGCTGGAGTTCAACGCGCGCTTCGGCGATCCCGAGACCCAGGTGCTGCTGCCGCTGCTGGCGAGCGATCTGGTCGAGATTATGCTGGCCTGCGTCGAAGGCCGTCTCACGCCCGATCTGGTGCGCTGGCATGACGGCGCTGCGCTGGGCGTGGTTCTGGCGGCTGAGGGCTATCCCGCGCAGCCACACACCGGCGATCCGATCGGCTTGCCCGACGAGCAGCCCGACACTCTGATCTTTCAGGCCGGCACGGCGCGACGCGAGGATCAGATCGTCACGGCAGGCGGCCGTGTGCTGGCGGCAGTTGGTCTCGGCTCAACGCTGGCCCAGGCTCATGCGCGGGCGTACGCTCTGGCTGAGCAGATCACCTTTCGAGGACGACAGCTCCGTCAAGATATTGGACAGCGCGGCTTGCACGGCGCCAGCGCACGGAGCGAGTCGGCATGAGCGCGCACGATCTTCAGGCCGCGCCGCCGCCGCGACCATTCACGATCGCAGTGCTGATCTCCGGCAGCGGCTCGAATATGCAGGCGCTGCTGGACGATCAAATCGGCTATATGGTCGGGCTGGTGCTGGCCGATCGTGCCGATGCCTATGGTGTGCAGCGCGGCCTGGCGGCCAACGTCCCGACCGCGTGTGTGCCGCTGCTCAGGCCCAAAAATCGGGTGGAGCGCAGTCGTTGGGAGCAGCAGATCGCCGGCCTGCTGGATGTCTTCAATCCCGATCTGATCGTGATGGCAGGCTGGATGCGCGTGATGTCGGCGGGATTCACCGAGCGCTTCACCGGACGCATTATCAATCAACACCCGGCGCTGCTGCCCGACGAGGCGATCGATAGCTATCGTCTGGCCGATGGAACGCAGATCCCGGCGATCCGTGGCGCGCATGCCGTCCGCGATGCGCTGCGGCTGGGTGTGCCTATGACCGGCTGCACCGTGCACTGGGTCACCGCGGAAGTCGACGTCGGCCCGGTGCTGGCGCGCGCCGAGGTGCCGGTGCTGCCCGGCGACGACGAGCCGACGCTGCATGAGCGGATCAAGGCTCAGGAGCGCCGGATGATTGTCGAGGTGGTCAGGAGGCTGGCGGCGGAGAACAAGAATCGGGGATGAACAAAGGATCAAAAGAACAACGGAACAAAGAACATGGAAGTACCACTGTTCCCCTCCGCCTGCCGCAACCGAAGGATCGGGGATGAGGGTCAGGGGTGAGGGCCAAAAACCTAACAAACAAAGAGCAAAGAACAAAGAACAAAAAGTAGCCGGATCATTTGTTCGCCCAAAGGGCACCCGGTTTCCTTGTTCCTTTGTTTACCGGAAGGGCCAAGAACCAAGAGCCGAAAGAGCCCCAAAACATGGTATAAGCCGTGCTAGTTAACCACAGGTGGCCCTGCTGTAGGATGAATCCCGGCACTGATAACAAACGCTCACCGATGGAGAGAAGCTATGTGTGGTCGTTACACCTCGGATGGTCTGGATGTGGCAAAGGTAGCTGAGCGGTTCGACGCACAAAAGACGCTCGAAGAGTTTGCGCCTAATCATAACATCAAGCCGACACAGGCCGCTCCGATCGTGGTCGAGAAAGACGGCGAGCGCGAAATTCAGCTGATGCAGTGGGGTCTGATCCCGTTTTGGGCTAAAGATCCCAAGATCGGCAGTAAAATGTTCAACGCTCGCAGCGAAACGGTAGGCGAAAAGCCGGCCTTCAAAAGCTCGTTCAAGCGCAAGCGCTGCCTGGTTCCGGCGACCGGCTTTTATGAGTGGAAGGCCGAAGGACGCGGCAAAGTACCGTATCTGTTCACCGTCGGCGACCACGAGGTCTTTGGTTTTGCCGGCCTGTATGACTCGTGGAAGGCACCCAGCGGCGAGGTGCTCTACACGTATACGATTATTACCACCCGGCCGAATGATCTGGTCGCTCAGGCGCACGACCGAATGCCGGTGATCCTGCCGCGCGATCAAGAGCAGGCCTGGCTCGACACAAGCGTCGAAGATCCGTTCTTCTTGCAGAGCTTGCTGGAGCCCTATCCCGCCGACTTGATGCAGATGAGCAAAGTCGAGGGCAAGCTCTAGCATCTCCTTCTGGCAGCACGCCAGCTCGATTCTTACTTCTGAAGCCCCGATCGCGTGGTCGGGGCTTCGTCGTCGTTGCTGCTCAAGCGTCTGGCTCGGGCGTGGCGGCGAGGGTTGTCAGGATTTCGCGGATCGTTTGTGCTTCAGGGTGATCAGGCTCAAAGACGCTTAAAGCACGCTCAAAATAATTTCTTGCTCCCGAGAGATCACCTTGTGTTTGCAGTAACAAGCCTAGCCCCTGCAAGCTGCGTGCGGTATCTGAGTGGTTGATGCCTAACGTCTGCTCCCGGACCACGAGCGCCTGCTCATGGTAGCGCCGCGCCTGGCAGTACTCGCCCTGGGCGTGGAGCACCAGGCCCAAATTGTAGAGGCTCCAGGCAGTATCGGGATGATCAACTCCAAGGATGTGTTCGCGGATCGCAAGCGCCTGCTCATGGTAGCGCCGCGCCTGGTCGTACTTACCTTGCTCATAAAGAACCTCGCCCAGGCCATTTAGACTCCAGGCGGTATCGGGATGATCAACCCCAAGGATGTGTTCGCGGATCGTAAGCGCCTGCTCGTGGCAGTGCCGCGCCTGGTCGTACTCGCCCAGCTCGTTGAGCGCATCGCCCAGGCCACTCAAGCTCCAGGCGGTTTCTGTGTGCTCCTTGCCGAGCGCCTGTTCGCGGATAGCCAGAGCTTGCTCGTGGCAGTAGCGTGCCCCTGCAAAATCTCCCTGATCTTGCAGGACGTTGCCCAGACAATGGAAGCTCCAGGCGGTATCAGGATGCTCAAGTCCGAGTACACGTTTGCGGATATCTAATCCCTGCTCCTGACAATGCCGGGCTTTTTCGTACTCGCCTTTGGACCAGAAGTCCATGCCCAGGCAAAGAAAGCCCCAGGCAGTATCAGGGTGATCAAGGCCGAGGACACGTTGGCAGATCGTGAGCGCCTGCTCGTGGTACGCTTGTGCCTGATCGTACTCACCCAGGGACCAGAGAGTAAAGCCTAAATAAACCAGGCTCCAGCCAGTCACGCGATGCTCCGAGCCTATGGTCCGTTCGCAGACTGCTAAAGCCTGCTCATGATAGTGCTGCGACCCCTTAAAGTCTCCAATCATATAGAGGTGGTAGCCTAGCACGTTGTACAAATTCACCGCGCGCTCGTGCTCATGCTGCTGTACAGCATCAGTTATAAAGCGGAGATGCGACTGGATCGCAAGCACGGGACGTGGATCGCCTGCTTCGTTCAAGTCGTCGACAACTCGCAGGATTGTCGCTTCGACCGCTGCTTGCGCCAGCAGATCAGTCGATACGGCGCGCACAAATGCCACCAGCAGACGGTGCAGTTTGAGCGTACCCTCATGGTTGGCTTCCAGCAGCCCTAGATCGATCAGCCGGGTCAGCGCGTCCTCAGCGTTCAGGGCTGCCTCGGCATCATTCGTTGTCGCGATCGTTTGCAGCAGCAGCCAGCGTGGGATCGACTCGCCGGGTGCGAACCAGGCAGCGCGCGATCAGCGCCAGAGCCAGTGCATCAGTTTCGTCCAAAGGATCAAGTCGCTCATAGCTCTGCTCAAAGGTGCGGGCCACATGCTGGACATGCCTGGTAGGCGACAGGCCGGCTTCGCGCAGCGAGCGATCGTTGAGGAGCGTGGGCGTGCGCAGACGACTTAGATATTGGGTGGGCGTTATCGCGTGACGATATTTGGCCAGAAAGCTGCCGGCCAGATGCAGCGCCAGCGGGAGATCGCCCAGCTCGTCGGCGATCACGTCGAGCTCAGCAGTGGTAGCAGGCAGATCCGGACGGAACGATCGCAGCAGCGCGATGCTCTCGGCACGGGGCAGCACGTCCAGCGGTAAGGCTTGTACGCCCAGCGCCGCATCCCACTGCGCGCGACGACTGGTGATCAGCACACGGCAGCCGCCATACCTGGGCTTCCACTGATCCAGGAGCGTTTGCTCCTCACAGTTGTCGAAGACCAGCAGCCGTGGGGTTGGACTGCTCCAGGCAGCCAGCACCTGGCGCACCTGCTCGTCGAGAGTCAGCGCGCTAAACTGCTGGCTGAGCTGCATGCCGTCCACGCCGCCACAGGCCGCGACTTCAGCCGGCACGGCATCGGGATCGGCGAAGCTCAGCCAGAGCACGCCGCCGCTAAAGCATTGCCCGTAGCGATGCACAAACTCGCAGGCCAGCTGTGTCTTGCCGATACCGCCGAGACCTGTGGCCGCTGCCACCTCCAGCTGTCCGATCGCGACGGTAGCGCCGATTTTGAGCGCCTGAGCGAGCTGGCGCAAGGATTGCTCGCGTCCCACAAAGAGTGGATTGCGGCTGAGCGGCATCCGCGAGCCGGGCGGCAAGGGTCCAGGAAGCGGGATCATATCCAATGGGATCGTTTCGACCAGCACAGGTGGCTGCGCGGTAGTCCGTCCGGGAGCGTCAAGATCGGCATGCGGATCGGGCAGGCGATCGACGCTGCGCTCCGCCCGTGCCGCCTGGAGAAAGAGCGCTCGCTCGTCGGCTGGAATCCGCAGGCATACGGCGAGCCGCTCTGCAATCTCACGCGATGGCCGAAATGCATCGGCCTCCAGCTTGCGGATCGTCACTTCGGCACAGCCGACTTGCTGCGCTAATACTCCTTGTGTGAGATCGAGGGCCTTTCGCCGACGCCGGACCCACGTGCCGAACGAAAAAACCTCCTTCGCAAGATCTGCCATCACTCTCCATCCTTAAGTCAGGTACGGGTGTTTGAGGGGGATGCAAAAACATGTTAGACGCCTGCCTGATCACGAGCGCTCAAGCTCAATGTTCCTGGTGACCAGGCAAGATCAGCCTATCGACAGCGCAGGCTGATAGTCTCGTTGGGCTTTCAAATAGTGGGATTGTGCGTGCTGACAGGTTTTTGGGATGCGTTCGTCGTGGCTATCGGTTCGCGCTACCGTTTTTTCTATCGCAAACCGATACAGCACGAGCACGACGATATGATGAAATACTGCCACGTTCGCTGCTACCCACCGAGGTACCTATCTTAGCTAGTCTATAGGAGTGCTCCCATGTCCACCTGCTCAATCCAGCTTCTCATCGATCCGGCAGACCTTCACGCGATCCGCTCTGCACACCGCAACATCGTTTTAGCCAGGCCCGCCAACGACGGCCATTCCCCGCATGTCATCTGGCAGAGCTTCACCCCTGACGAAGACAACACTGTTGCTTGGTCCGATGACTATGCCGTCTACGCCGCGAACACGCCGCTCAAGCATGGGGCGCGGATTTTTCCGACTCGCTCGATGCCCTACCCGGCCATGGCTGCGGGATCGTACGTCTTCACCGGCGATGCCAGGTTTCACGGCCCGTATTCGAGCGAGGGAGCCCTGAGCGACAAGCAGTTTTGTATCTACAATGAAGTGCCGTGCGCGCATTATCCGGCGCTGACCTTCGGCCTTGCCCAACCTGCGCTTATCAACGGCGTGCCGAGCAACGTTCGTCCGATCAGCGCGCAGTCGATTGCGGCGCATCAGGCGGCGGTGTTTTCTCCGCTCAACACGGTACATATCTGGCTCCAGGCAGAGTTAGACAGCGGAGCTGTCCAAACATATCTGCCGGAGGCAGTGACCACAGTTCAGCTC
>DASWTW010000313.1:0-5292 GCA_036401895.1 Herpetosiphonaceae bacterium
GATCCGGCACCTTTGTGGTGGTGCAGCATGGCGGCGGCGGCGCGCCACTGGCGCGGACCCTGCATCTCGAATCGCCCGCGCTCGATACCTGCGTGGTGGATGTGCCGCTCGATCATCCCGAGGCAACTGCCTGGATCGTAGGCGAGGCGCTGGCGGCTCATGGCTACGTCGAAGCCCACTACGACGTCGAAGGCACACGACGCGAGCCGCTGCTCCGGCTGCTGCCGCTTGCGTCGGAGGCCGCCGATCTGCCGCTTGATCCCAGCGATGTGCTGCTGGTGACAGGCGGCGGCAAAGGCATTACCGCCGAGTGCGCGCTGACGCTGGCCCAAGAGACCGGGGCGAAGCTCGTGCTGCTTGGCCGCTCGCTGCCAGAAAACGATCGCGAGCTGGCGGAGAATCTAGAGCGTATGCAGGCTTCGCAGCTCCAGGTTCGCTACCAGGCAGTCGATATTTCCGATGCCGCCGCAGTCAGTCTGGCGATCCAGGAGGCCGAGGCCGCTCTAGGTCCGATCACGGCCATTATCCACGGCGCTGCTCGCAACGAGCCGCAGCTGATCGGTCAGCTTGACGAGGCCGCGATCCACAAGACGTTCGCGCCCAAAGTGGACGGTCTCGCCAATCTGCTGGCGGCGATCGATCCCGATCGGCTGCGGCTGCTGGTCACGTTCGGCTCGATCATTGCCCGCACAGGTTTGCGCGGCGAGGCCGATTACGCGCTGGCGAACGAGCGCCTGGTCCGTTTGACTGAGCGTTTCGCCGCTGAGCATCCTACGTGTCGTTCCGTCGCGATCGAGTGGTCGGTCTGGTCAACCATCGGCATGGGCGAGAAGCTCGGTAGCGTAGCGCAGCTACGCCGTGAAGGCATTACGCCTATTCCACCGGATCAGGGCCTGGATCTTTTCCGCCGGCTCCTGGCGCAGCCGCTGCCTACAGTGGCTGTGGTGGTCACTGGTCGTTTCGGTACGATCCCAACGCTGCAAGCCGAGCAGCCGGAATTACCCTTCCTGCGCTTCCTGGAAGATCCCAGGGTGGCCGTCGCCAGTGTGGAGCTTGTGGTTGACGTAACGCTTTCGCGGCAGAGCGATCCGTATCTCGACGATCACGTGTTCCGCGGCGAGCGGCTGGTTCCTGCGGTGATTGGTCTCGAAGCCATGGCCCAGGTCGCTGCGGCACTGACCGGATCGAGCGCACCGCCGGTCTTTGAGCAGATTCGTCTGGATCGACCGATTGTGGTTCCGGCGCAAGGAACATCCAAGATCAGGATCGCGGCGCTGGTCCGGCAGCCCGGCCTGATTGACGTAACGATTCGTAGCGAAGAAACGGCTTTCCAGGTCGATCACTTTGCGGCGCGCTGCCGGGCTGCCGTTCCTGAAACGCTGCCGCAGGCCCAGCCATCCTTCGATCCTGGCGATCTTGCCGCTCTGACGCCGGTTCCGATCAACCCGGACCGCGAGCTGTACGGCGGGATGTTCTTCCATCGAGGTCGTTTCCAACGTCTGCGCTCGTACCAGCAGCTGAGCGCGAAAGGCTGTGTTGCCGACATTCGCGTGGACCAGCAGACAGCCTGGTTCGATCGTTACCTTCCGGCTGCCATGCTGCTGGGTGATGCCGGCGCTCGCGACGCGATCCTGCACACGATCCAGTCGTGTATTCCGCACGCTAGAATCTTGCCGGTCGGCGTGGATCGGCTGGAAATCTACGACGTGAAGCCCGATACAACCTGGATCTCCATGGCGCGTGAGCGCTTCCGTGACGGCATGACCTTTACCTATGATGTGGAGGTGCGCACACCCGACGGTACGCTCCGCGAGCGCTGGGTCGGGCTGCGGCTGCGGATCGTCGAAGATGTGCAGTTTGCTCAGGGCTGGCCAGCGGCCCTGCTCGGGCCGTATGTTGAGCGTTCGCTTGAGTCGCTGGTTCAGGAACCGGCCCCGATCGTCGGCCTGGAGCACGACTCCGTCAGCGACCGCCAGCACCGTGCCGATCATGTCGTTCAGAGGATCGTCGGCCGCCTGAGCACGATCTATCATCGCCCCGATGGCAAACCCATGCTAAGCGATGGGCCGTCGATCTCACTTGCGCATAGCGAGCCGATGACGCTCGCGATCGTGGGCGAGGGAACAATCGCGTGCGATCTTGAGTCGGTGCGACATCGCGATCCTGAGACGTGGCAATCGCTGCTCGGCCTGGAGCGGACGGCACTGCTGCAACAGCTTATACGCACCACGGGCGAGGATCTCTCGGTCGCTGCGACTCGGCTGTGGGCAGCAGGTGAGTGCCTGATCAAGGCTGGCCTGCCGGTGGAAACACCGCTGCGCTACTCGACGCATCTACCGGATGGCTGGGTGCTGCTCACGGCGGAAACGCTGGTGATCGCAACGCTGGCGACGCGGCTTCAGGATCAAGAAACGCCGCTGATGCTGGCGATTCTCAGCGATCCATCGTACTCGCCCGATCGCGAACTGCATGTGGGCAATGGCATTGCTGCGCTGACGGCATGATCAGCCTGTGATGGTACGGGCGCTGCCGCGTGGGTAGCCGCGCGTGTACGCGCCCGCCGTTTTGCGAATACGGCTCTGCTCCATGCACACGCTGCTCGTGGCCCTAGGCTTTGCCTCCGGCGGAAAGGCTCAGCCGATTGATCAATCTCCTACGGTGATCGATCCGCTCTTCGTCACGCAAGGATTCGATATGTCGATCGATGCTCAGCAGTACCAGGCTTCACATGTAGCGTTCTCCCAGCCATTAGCATCACTGTTTTTTCGCACGGAATCCGCTGCCCGAATGGTCACCCAGCGCGGCGGCAGGCCAACGCCTCATCATCAGGCCGCTGAGCGAGTCATTCACACGATCCACGAACGATTGTATGAGCCGCTGATGCTACAGGATATGGCGGAGATTGCTCAGCTCAGCCCGTATCATTTCAATCGGGTGTTTCGGCAGGTTACCGGCATTCCACCCAGTAAATTTCAAGCGGCGCTGCGTTTGCAGGCTGCAAAGCGGCTGCTGATGACGACTCAGCTCAGCGTTACCGAGATTTGTTTTATGGTCGGGTATAACAGCCTCGGCACATTCACCAAGAGTTTCACCGAGCTGGTGGGGCTGTCGCCCAGCCAGCTGCGCTCATGGTCGAAAGATTCTGCCTATGGCTCGATCCAGTCGATTGCCACTGCTGCCGCTTGGCACGATCGAGAAGCAAAAAGACAGGATGGCTGGACTGTTCAGGGAACCGTTTCCACACAAGAGTGTATCAGCGGTCCGATCTTGATCGGCTTGTTCAGCTCGCCAATTCCAGAAAGTCAGCCGGTTGCCTGTACGCTGGTGACGGAGGTAGGCGGCTATCAAATCCATAATGTACCGGGTGGTGAGCATTATATGCTCGTCGCAGCGTTCGATCAGGAAGGTACCAGTGCTGCCGATCTGATGCAGGATCAACCGATCCTTGTGGGCAAGGCACGCCATACGATCGCGACGAAGACGACGCGCGCCGCGATCAAAGCCGATGTGTTGCTGCGACCAGCCCAGTCGATCGATCCGCCGATTCTGGTTGCACTCTCGCAGCTGCTCCACAAACGACTCAAAGAGCTCCATAACTTCGCTGAGCATGATGGCCTGTTCCGCGAGTGCACGATGGGCAGGACTTAGCGCAGCCCCTCGATCGCTTCCTACCGTGGTGATCATCGGCTCACCATCGAGCGGGAGCTTAACGACCATCGTCCAGATACAACCAGACCGGCCCACCTGTCACGAATTGATCGTAGCAGGTGGGCCGTGATGTCAGAACAATCAGTATGAATCGACGGTGCCTGAAAATCTCGCCGTGGTGACAGAGAGCCGAATCCGCTGGCGCCAGATCTCGTAGGCCGGCTCTGGAGCGTCAAACGGGAGATCTACCAGGGCATCATCGGTGAGTCTGGCGGCAGTCTGCGCGGATAGACCGTATAAGATATTGCAGGCAAGCTCAGTATAGTCTGTTGGGCAGTTTGCCCGCTGACGCGCCTTAGCGGCCAGCGCCGAGCCGAGCGCCATATCGCCTTGGTATGGCCCGGCACGCTCCAGCAGTATTCGGATCGCGGCCTGATCTACGCCGCCGGCATAGGTGCATGCCAGCCCTACCCCGCTCCACAGGTCCGCGCGGCGTAGCGGCGCGAACGTGCCGATCATGCCGGGAATATGCAGCACGTTCGCGCTCGCCAGGAACCACAGACTGCGTCCCAGGCCCTGGTCGAAGGCGCGACAGGCATAGCCCGCCAATTGCTCGGGAACAAGCTGCTGTGTCACTGTACGATACGGATGAAAATAGCCTTCGTGAAAGCCATAGCCGTCGATTGCAAGCCAGCGCAGCAGCGGATCGAACCAGGCTACGCGGCGATCGGTGTAGGCCGGCAGCCGCGCTAAGATCCACCCGACGCCGATATAGCCTGCGTAGATATGCTCAGCGCCGACGCCACTTAAGAAACGTGGCAGACGATGTGGCCGCCAGACCATCAGAAGATCAAGCGCCGTGAGCGTTGCGGCAGCTCCCTCAAAGGCAAATCCGCGCAGATCCCGATCGACCTCATTCAACTTACGTGCCAGCTTCTCATCATTAAACCCCAACAAAGCGGCCTGATAGCCATGTACAAACGATCGTCTGATCCGTTCAAGCTGCTGCCGTGCATGAATCTCGCTCTCGCTAGGCACGGTCTGCGCTAGATCGGCTGCACGACTCGCTAGATGGTGATAGAGGAGTCTCAGCGCGCCAGGTACCGCTCCGCGTGGTTGGGACATGTTAGCACCTCACATTATCGATGAGGATGCGACGACTGTAGTTAAGATGTGGAGGGAGTTCGACGGGATGTGGCGCAATTGCACCATCACGTCAACGGCACCATCTGCACTTCGCCGACAGCATCCCAGGAACAAGCTCGCAGCAAACGTTACCGCCTTCTACTGACCAATCTCCATACTAGTGGAGTGCTTGCCTGAGATCTTCTTGGAAGTTGCCCAGCTTGAAAATACGCGGCGTGCGGCGATGCGATCGACGTGTGGTGCCAATTAAAAAGCTACCCCGCCGGCGTGGAGACCATCTGTCTCGCTGCCAAACGGGGTGCAGGGTGTGGTGCGGATTCGCTGCGCGCGAGGGTCTGCTAGGTCAGCGCAGGCTTGCGTATGGCGCAGTTGCACTTCGCGCTGTGCGCTTCTTCTGCGGATGGGAAGTAATGATAGATCATCGCAATGACCATCGGGGCGAAGACGACGGCGTTGTAGAAGAGATGTAGCTCCATACGCGGAAAGGCCAGCTGCAAG
>DASWTW010000314.1:0-33517 GCA_036401895.1 Herpetosiphonaceae bacterium
GGTGTAGGACTGGCCCGGCGCAAGGGTCATGCTAGGCGTAGACGGGAAGTTATAGATCGTTCCCGACGGGCCGCGCATCGAGACGCGCAGACGTGGAACAGTGACCTCGCGGCCGCTGGTGTTGCCGACGCTGAAACGGGCGGTCACATCCGAGCCACGCGGCGGGCGATTGTTGGGCGCGAAGCTCAGGCTCTCGCTCATGCGCAGGTCGCTGCGACTCGCGATCGGCGGCCCAAACTCGACCGTCCACACCGGCCGCGCCGCCGCAAGCGTCGTGCCGTCTGAGCAAAAGGCCGAAACGCAGTCCGTGGCTGTGTAGCTGCCGCCGCGCTCGTTCTCGTCGGACATGATGATCGCGATGCCGCGCGGGAAGGTTGGCGTCCCGCCGGCGTACCAGCCGCGCACCAGATCCGTCAGATCGAAGCTTTTATGTCCAGTTCCCGCGCTGACTAGCGGCGTATCGAAGGGCGTAGCGGTGCGGCCGGGCTGCTCCGACCAGGTTATTGGCACGTCCCAGGGATCGTTGGTGGGGAAGATGCGCACCCGGTAGCTGCCGCCGTTGAGATCGTTGTACTGGTAGAGCCGCAGCGTGCTGTTGATAATGTTGTCGGCGGTCATGCCCGGCGGCAGGGCCGGCATATCGCCGTTGATGTAGATTCGTCGCGACTTGCCATCAGGATCGGCGCCCAGCAGCATGCGCTCTTCCTGATGGAAATCAGTGTCGCGATCGGCCTCGGCGACGTAGGTATCGCCCTGAAGATAAACCGTGGCGGTTGTCGCCGTGAGCGTCACATCGCCCCGCACCGCCTGATCGGCTGGCGTTGCGTGCTCGGCCAGCACCGGGATCGAGGCATTGTGCATCATGCCGGGCAGGTAGATCCGCGACGGGTCGGTGACGCGCGGCGACGGTAGCTCGCGGGTCTGCTCGCCAGCCCAGCGCGCCCGCAGCTGCTCAAGACGCGCCGCCTGATCCACATCTATCGGCGCAGCGGGCGCGGGAACTGAATCAGCGGCGGCTGGCAGATCGCGGCGACCTGCGATCGCATTGCGCTGCTGGCGGAAACGAGCGGCTGCGTCGTCCAAAGATTGGGCCTGGCTCGGCGCGGCAAATGGAATCGTGCTGAGGACGTACAGGCCCAAAAGGACGGTGAGAAGATGACGCGAGATTCGGTTGCGCATAGCTGACGGGTTGCCTCACACTCTTTCGCTGGTGTAGAACGGGCAGTGGCATGCCGGAGTTAGACGGACGAAGCCGAGGCGGATCATGAGGACTTGCCGTGCCACGACGATCGTGCTGGGGAGCGCAGATCGAGCGCGGACGACCTATGGTTAGCTGAAGATCAAGATGTTTCCTTCTCCAAATCGTAAAAATAAATATACCGGGGAGGGAGGAGCAGAGAAACAGGACCGCAGTCCTTTTGTGAATAGTATTGAGAACAAAGAAGAACGGAGAACCTAGAACCGGGTGCCATGCCCAGAGGGCGCCCGGCGAAGCTAGAACCAAGGAGAACGGAGAACAAAGAAGGAAGTACCAGCGTTCCCCCTCGCCTACCGCACAGGAGCGAGGAGGCATAGCAGAGCCAATCTTTCCCCCTCGCCTATCGCAATGGGAGAGGGGGTTAGGGGGTGAGGGCCGACGAAAGAACAAAGGAACAAAGAACGACAAGACATTATTTGTTCTCTTGTTTCCTTGTTCCTTTGTTCGCCCGCAGGGCCTGTCCACTCCCCTACAGCTGGCTGCGGATCGCGGCGGCCCAGGCGCGCACACGTTCAGCCGCGCCCTCGCGCTGGTCCGGCGTGTACACATCCGCGATCGTCATCTGCCAGCGGCGCAGCACCGGGCGGCGCTCGGACTCGGGCCTGAGCACGCGCTTCTTGCCCTCATACTCGGCCGCGTTGCGACGGCGAATCTGGGCCACCGGCAGATCGTTGTCGAGCCGCTCGATCATAGCTACCCGCAGGCCCTCGATCGCGTCGTCGGTGAACTGCGCGGGATGCTGAAGATTGTAGGCTGCAACCGTCAGAAAGTGCTCGGCTGCCAGCTCGGGATCGTCATACTCCCAGGCGATCAGCGCGCCGAGCTGCTCCCAGCAAGTCAGACCATCCACAGTGGACCCGCCGCACTCGGGGCAGGTGGCAAGATGTGAGGTTGGAGTATCGTTCATGTAGTGCTCCATCTTATTCATAGCTACCATCAGATGAGCCAGGTAGGACAAACAGATTTAGAGCAGCGGCAGTCCTTGAGTTAAGCAAGCCAGCTCAGTTCTGGCGTTGGCTGTGGCCGCAGGATAGTCGCGCAAGCCGGGAAATCCGCCCACATATACGCTTCCATACCATAATGATATCCTCGCGTGATCTCAAGGGTAACACAAAAACCGTCAAGCACAGTTGGGCGTCTTCATCGCTAAATCATAGGTTGCTCTTTATGTCGGATGCTACTCGTGCGCCGCACGACAATCCACCGCCAACGTACGATTCCAGAAACAGTTCGCTCGACGAATCATTCATCACAGATTGCCTATTGACAACTAACACTCTTCTAGTATAAAGTATCAGCATAACTGATATATATTATCAATAATTACTAATTTATCATCAACTGAGGTGGCGGATAAGGTGCACGTGCAGTCCGAGGATCAGGCTAGGAGATCGAACGTCGTCGGCTTTGAAAACGCATACGAGTCTAATGAGGAGCAGCTATGCACCAGATGTTGACAACCTGTCCCGTGTGTTCGGGCGAACTCGCCGCGACGCGTCTCCGCTGTACGGCATGCCCCACCAGCATCAAGGGCGAATTCGCGCTCGGGCAATTAGGACGGCTCAACCGCGAGCACCTACGCTTCGTCGAATTGCTGGTCAAGAATCGTGGCAACATTAACCAAGTCGCGAACGATCTCGGCGTGTCGTACACCACTGCTCGAACACGTATGGACGAGATCGTGAGTGCGCTGGGTTACACGCCGCCACCCGATCACGGCACCCAGCGTCGCGCGATCTTACAGCGCGTTGAGTCCGGCGAGATCAGCGCCGAGGAAGCACTCCAACTCTTGAAGCGCTAACAGGATAACGATTCGACCGCTCAGGTCGGAAGGAGGATCAGCCATGACCGAAGAACGCCTGATGATCATGCAGATGCTGTCCGACGGCAAGATCAATGTGGACGAGGCGAGCCGCTTGCTGGACGCGATCGGCCAAGAATCGTATAGCGCCCCATACACCGATCCCACCAGTCGCAGGGCCGACCAGAGCAGCCGTAGAGACTCCGATCCGTTTACCAAGTTCACGCCCGACCAACTGATCGAGCTGCGCGACCATGGGGTTACGGCGGCTTTCATCCGCGAGCTACGTGAGGCTGGACTGAGTGATGTGACCGCCGACCAACTGATCGAGCTGGCGGATCATGGCGTTTCGTCCAAGTTTATCCGAGAGATCAGTGCGGAAGGGCTGCGGGATTTAGATATCGATCACCTGATCGAACTAGCCGACCATGGTGTGAAGCCAGAATTTATTCGTGAGATGCGCGAGGTTGGACGCGGCATGCTGACCACCGACCAATTGATCGAGCTAAGCGAGCATGGAGTATCGGCCAACTATATTCGCGAAGTACGCGAGGCGGGGTTAGATATTGAGGACATCAACGAATTGATCGAGCTAAGCGAGCATGGAGTATCGGCCAACTATATTCGCGAGATTGGCGCAGAGGGCTTGCGCGATTTGAGCGTCGACCAGCTCATCGAATTCGTCAATCATGGCGTCGATCCGCAATACATCCGCGAAATGCGCGATCTCGACTTGCCAGCCCGTAGTGTGAGCTTATAAAACGACACGGCCAAGATTGCGATCGAGAAGCAGGAAAGGCGGGCGATCTGACTCACGGCCTCCGTGCCCTACAACCGCGCTCAAGCGACCAGATTGAACTGCCGCATACCACGACCGAAGTCGCCGACGCATTACGAAACATGCTGACACTGTCTACGTACCCACTCCATACTTGCTGGCCTGTCACTCGCTGGGCGGCGTCTACCGACGCCGCTTCTTGCAGTTCTTGACCAACGTCGTCGTCGGTGAACTGCGCGGGATGCTGAAGATTGTAGGCGGCGACCGTCAGAAAATGCTCGGCTGCCAGCTCGGGATCGTCATACTCCCAGGCGATCAGCGCGCCGAGCTGCTCCCAGCAAGTCAGACCATCCACAGTGGACCCGCCGCACTCGGGGTAGGTGGCAAGATGTGAGGTTGGAGTATCGTTCATGTAGTGCTCCATTTTATCGACAGCGAGATTCCGCCGAGCCAGGAGGAACAGGCACGCATTGTAGCAAACGTTTGCACGCCGAGCCCTCTTTATGCTACACTGAACACACCATGAGACCACACAAGCCGTCAATGGAGATGGGTGCGGTTGCGCTTGGCTGCGTATGCGGCGAAGCGATTATTGCGTTAAAGAATGTCTTTGCTTTTGCGCCTCGGCTTCGCGCCTGAGGCGCATCTTTCATTTCGCATGTGGAGAATTGGCTATGACCAACGTGCAGCCGAGTGGTGTTTCGGCCAGCCTCGATCGTGACGATCTGCTAGCGATCTACGAGCTGATGCTGCTTGCGCGCTCGCTCGACGAACGCCAGTGGGTTTTAAACCGCCAGGGCAAAGCGCCCTTTGTGATCTCCTGCCAGGGCCATGAGGCCGCCCAGGTCGGCAGCGCCTACGCGCTCAAGGCCGGCAAAGACTGGGCGCTGCCCTACTACCGCGATCTCGGCGTGGTGCTGGCGCTTGGCTTTACACCGACCGAGGTGATGATGGGCCTTTTCGCCCGCGCCGCCGATCCGAACAGCGGTGGCCGGCAGATGCCCGCGCACTACGGTCATCGCAAGCTGAATATTGTCTCGCAGTCGTCGCCGACCGGAACCCAGGTGCCGCACGCCGCCGGCGTTGGCCTGGCGATCAAGATTCGCAACGAGATTGCCGGTAAGATCGTCGACGACTCGGTGGTCTGGGTCTCGTTTGGCGAAGGCACCAGCAGCCAGGGCGAAATCCACGAGGCGATGAACCTGGCCGGAACCCATAAGCTGCCCGTGATCTTTGTCTGCGAAAACAACGGCTATGCGATCTCGGTGCCGCAGCGCCAGCAGATGGGCGTCGAAGATGTGGCCGATCGCGCGGCCGGCTACGGCTTTCCCGGCGTCGTGGTCGACGGCAGCGATCCCGTGGCCTGCTTTGAGGCGACTCAGGCGGCGGTTGAGCGCGCCCGCCGTGGCGAGGGTCCGACGATGATTGAGTTCAAATGTCTGCGCCTGACGCCCCACTCGTCGGACGATAACGATCGCACCTATCGCCCGGCCGACGAGATCAAAGCCATGAAGCAGCAAGATCCGCTGATCACCTTTGCCGCCCATCTCAAGGCCGAAGATATTTTGACCGACGAGAAAGAGGCCGAGATTCGCGAGCGGATTAAAAAGCAGGTCAACGAAGCGACCGCCGCCGCCGAAGCTGCTACACCGCCCGATCCCAGCACGCTGTTCGATTATATCTACGCCGACAATCTGAAATAGGAACAAAGAAACAAACGAACAAATGAACAAAGTGGCTTTCGTCCATCTTTTTGTTCGCTTGTGCTTTTCGTCTGTTCTCTGTTCTCTGTTCTTTGTTCTCTTTTGGAGCATATAGCCATATGGCAGAATTATCGCTTATTGAAGCGCTCCGCGCCGGGATCGACGAGGCTATGGCGGCGGATGAGCGCGTGTTCGTCTTCGGTGAAGATGTCGGCAAGCGCGGCGGCGTGTTCCGCGTCACCGAGGGCGTGCAGGACAAATACGGCCCGTGGCGCATCATGGACTCGCCGCTGGCAGAGGGTGTGATCGTCGGCGCTGCGATCGGCGCGGCGGTCAACGGCATGCGACCGATCGCCGAGATCCAGTTTGCCGATTTTATCTGGCCGGCCATGAACCAGATCGTGAGCGAGGCCGCGCGCATGTGCTACCGCTCCAACGGCGAGTGGAACGTTCCGATGGTCGTGCGCGCGCCCTACGGCGGCGGCATTCACGGCGCGCTTTACCACTCGCAGTCGGTCGAGGCGTTCTTCGCCCACGTGCCGGGCCTCAAAGTCGTCGTGCCGTCCACACCCTACGACGTCAAAGGCATGATCAAGAGCGCGATCGCTGATCCCGACCCGGTGATGTTCTTCGAGCACAAAAAGACATATCGTCTGATCAAGGGCGAAGTGCCCGACGGCGACTACACGGTGCCGATCGGCGTGGCCGACATCAAGCGCAGCGGCGACGATCTCACGATCATTACCTACGGCATGATGATGCATCTGGCGCTGGAAGCCGCCGAGATCATCGCGCGCGAAGATGGCGTCGAGGCCGAGGTTGTGGATCTGCGCACGGTGCGTCCGCTAGATACCGAGGCGATCCTGGCCAGCGCGCGCAAGACCGGCAAGGTGCTAATCCTGCACGAGGACAACCTGACCGGCGGCATCGGCGGCGAGATTGCGGCGCTGATTGCGGAGCACGCCTTCGAGCATCTCGACGGCCCGGTCATGCGGCTAGCCGGTCCCGACGTTCCGGCGATGCCCTTCGCGCCGACTCTGGAAGACGTGTTTATGCCCAACACCGAAAAGATCGTCGCCAAGCTGCGCGAGCTGGCCGGCTACTGATCCGGCAGCGCACTATCAATAGATCATGGTTGGAGAACTATGGCGCTTGAATTTAAGATGCCAAAACTAGGCGAAAGCGTGACCGAAGGCACGATCGGGCGCTGGCTCAAGCAGCCCGGCGACAAGCTGGAGCTCTACGAGCCGATGCTGGAAGTCACGACCGATAAAGTCGATACCGAGGTTTCATCGCCGATCGAGGGCACGCTGATGGAGATCCTCGTTCCCGAGGGCGAGACCGTCTCGATCGGCACGGTGATCGCGCGCATCGCCGAGTCCGGACAGGCCAGCAATGGTCAGGTCGCGGACTCAGCGGTGTCCGTCGCGGCGGCTCCGGCTGCTCAGCCAGCCACAGTCGAGAAAGGCAAAGGCAGCTATATCTCGCCGGCTGTTGCGCGTCTGGCCGCCGAGCACGATGTCGATCCGCGCGTGATTCCCGGCACCGGAGCAGGTGGCCGCGTCACCAAGAAGGACATCGAGCAGTTTGTCGCCTCGGGCGCAGCCAAGCAACGGCCCGCGCCGGTTCGCGAGACTGCGGCCGTCGCCGAGGCGCTGACCACGACCGCGCCCCAGACCGAGGACAAGATCCAGCAGACCTATGTCAGCGAGCCGCGCGATGTAGCACCGGAGCGACCGGCGGAGCCCGCGCCCAGGCCCCAGGCTCCGGCAGCTCCAGCAGCGCAGCCCGCGCTCGGCCCCGACGACGAGCTGGTGCCGCTCACGCCCATGCGCCGCGCGATCGCCGAGCACATGGTGCGATCGAAGCGCACCGCGCCGCACGTGACGACGGTCATGGAGGCCGATCTCAGCAAGATCGTGACGCACCGCAGCCGCAACAAGGCCGACTTCGAGCGCCAGGGCGTCAAGCTCACCTTCATGCCCTACTTCGTTCAGGCCACAGTGGCGGCGCTGCGTGAGGTGCCGCTCGTCAACGCGACCTTTGCCGACGAAGGCGTGCTGATGCATCATCGCATCAACGTGGGCATGGCCGTGGCGATCCCCGACGGACTGATCGTGCCGGTGATCAAAGATGCCGACGATAAAAGTCTGCTCGGGCTGGCGCGCACAGTGAACGATCTGGCGGAGCGCGCGCGCACGCGGCGGCTTCAGGCCGACGACACGCAGGGCGGCACGTTCACCATCACCAATCACGGCGTGTCGGGCTCGATCTTCGCGATGCCGATCATCAACCAGCCGCAGGCCGCGATTCTGGGCATTGGCGCGATGCAGAAGCGGGCTGTGGTGATCTCCGAGGGCGGCTCCGACGCGATCGCGATCCGGCCGATGTGCTACCTCAGCCTGACCTTCGATCACCGGCTGATCGACGGTGCGACCGCCGATGGCTTCCTGGCGATCGTCAAGCGCACGCTGGAGCAGTACGCAGGCTAGATCCCCAGGATCAAACGAATGGATGGGCGGCACTGTTATGGTGCCGCCCATTGTTGCGCCGCCAGCTATCACCCTTGCTGATATTGATTTCCTCTACTCGCACGCTCTATACTTCCCACTTGAGAAGCAGCCCAACGTTTTGGAGGCATCGATGAAATCGCCGCGCACAAATCGCTCTAGCTGGTATAGTAAAGGTCTGATTTTCAGCATCATCCTTATAACACTTGCACTCGCTCTCCTCGTCACCAGGGGTAGCTCACCCGAATCCAGAGCCAGCGATTCATCCGCAGCTGCACAAGCTTCAGGTGCGAATACCACAGATCCTATTCGATCGACAATTAATATAACTCGCTTTCCACATATCCCCAGCGCCGCGAACGAATCATCAGTGATCGTGATTGGCACAGTCAATAGTGTTTTGCCCGCGCGCTGGACAACCGCAGATAGGCGGCGACCGGCCAATCCGCACACAGCAGGCCACACCATCTTTCGACCGGTTATCGTAGACGTCGAAGAATATCTCAAAGGTGAAAACACCCGGCGAACATTGCAGCTGGACGCCTGGGGCGGGCGCATCGACGACGATGTGTTTGAGCAGCTACCCGACAAGCTCTACGAATTTCAAGCAGGCGAGCAAGTTGTTGTGTTTCTCAAGGAGCTGGAGCAAGGGTCGCTTCCATTTACCGTAGATGGGTCAAGCTTGTGGAGCGTTGAGGAGCACTATACAATCACGAGCGACGGTCAAGCACAAAACTATTATCAGACGCTGCCTTTAGATGAGCTACGCGCTACCGTGCAGACAGCGCTCCAGCCATAAACCGTCTGATCGCCGGCTACGTTTTGATGTCGAGTGGATCGGCGGCTCTGTCACAGGCGCCGCCTTTGGTATTGCTCCTGGTTTGGCCTTCGCGCGCTGCGTTTATCAGCGCCCCATCAGCGATTTCCGAGTGGCGCGCCAGCCCACCGCCTTGGTTCGCTCCGCAGTCTGTGCTAGACTCAAGCGGCATCTAGAAGGGAACCTCCGATGATCCGCTCAACACTCTTGCTCTGTCTGCTCCTGCTGATCGCGCCTGCCGCCCGCGCCCAAACGCCACGCCGCTTCTTTCCCCAGACCGGCTACAGCGTCTCGGGCCGGTTTCTGGCGTACTGGGAAGCCAACGGTGGCCTGGAAGCCTTCGGCTATCCGCTCTCAGCGCCGGTGCGTGAGCAAAACCCTGACGACCGGCGGTGGTACGAGGTTCAGCATTTCGAGCGCGCCCGCTTCGAGCTGCATCCCGCCAATCAGCCGCCCTTCGACGTGCTGCTGGGACGCCTGGGAGTCGATCGGCTGGCGGCGCGTGGTGTGCGCTGGCAATCGCTGCCGACAACACGAGTCACAGGGCCAGGCTGCCGGCGCTTTGCCGAGACCGGCCACCAGATCTGTGGGCGGATTCGCGAAACCTGGGAGCGGCGCGGCCTGGCGATCTATGGCCTGCCGATCTCGGATCTTCTGCGCGAGACCAGCGCCGACGGCAAGCCGCAGATCGTGCAATATTTCGAGCGCGCTCGCTTCGAGCTGCATCCCGCCAATCAGCCACCTTTCGACGTGCTGCTGGGACAGCTTGAGCGCGAGCGTATCACCGGCGACGGTCCGATCGGACGGCCTGAGCCGCAGCCATACTATGTTTTTCCCGTTCAGCCCGCCGGTCCCGTCACCTATGGCCGCGAGCATCACGACTATCCGGCGACCGACATTTTCACGCCGCAGGGCTCCGATTTTGTCGCGCCACCAGCGGCGTGGTCGAGTTTGTGAGCCGCGAGGATCGCTGGAGTCCACAGACCGATCGCGGCGAAGATCGCGGCGGCCTGTCGGTCAGCCTCGTCGGCGATGATGGCATTCGCTACTACGGCTCGCATCTCAGATCTATCGCGGCCGGCATCGAGGTTGGAGCACGCGTCGAGGCGGGGCAGCCGCTGGGCAAGACCGGCAACACCGGCAGCGCGCGTCCAACGCCGCCGCACCTGCACTTTGGCATCTCCCGGCCAACACGCGCCGACGATTGGGCGGTTCGTCGCGGCGAGATCAATCCGTATCCGTTCTTGAAACAATGGCAGAGCGGAATGCCGCTGCGGCCTGCTGTGCCTTGGCTTCCATAGCCTCACGCCGATAAAGGAAACTTTATGCGCTATTTTGAACATAGATTACGCCGGATCGTAGCGAGCATCGGCATCGGGCTCGTCGCTACGGGCTGCGGCACGACACCCAGCAGCAGCGTTGCAACGGAGACCACGATCGTGAGCACAGCCTCACCCGCAGCGCAGCCATCCGCCAACGCCGCCGCCGATCTTGAGCAGGCGCGATCGGCGCTCGTCAGCTTCTTCTCGGCGCTTCAGGGCGGACGCTACACCGAGGCGTCGATGCTGTTCGGCGGCTCATTCGCGGATCTAACCGGCTTCAATCCGATGGTTCCGGTCGATGATCAGGCCCAGCTGTTACAGAATGCCTGTACCGTCAACGGCTTTCAATGCCTTGAGATCCAGAACATTGTCGAGGCCAACGCCGTCTCGCCGACCGAGTTTGCGTTTGTGGTCGAGTTCCAGAATGAGGACGGCTCGCTCTTCACGCAGCCGACGCAATCGCAGTGGAAGTACACCGTGGAGAAGGTGGGCGATCAGTTTCTGGTGCAGGAGCTGCCGGTCTATCTTCCCTGAGGCCCACGCCAGAGCTTATGTGCGGGCGGTGCTTGTGACAGTGCCGCCCGCTCCGCAATCAAGCTTATCCGTAGGCCGTGAGCACCGCGCCGCCGTCGACGCGCCAGTTGCAGCCGTTGACATAGCTGGCTCGCTCCGAGAGCATGAGCGCCGCGACCGCTGCGACCTCCTCCGGCTTGCCACGGCGATCGACCGCGATGCCAGGCCGCTGGTTCTTCAAGAACCACTCGACAGCCTCGTCGACGCTGGTTCCACGCTCCCTAGCCAGCTGCTCCATCATGGCATCGGTCATCGGCGTCTCGACAAAGGCCGGCGAGATCACGTTGATCAGCACACCTTTGGACGAGTACGCCTTGCTCAAGCTCTTGGCCAGGGTGATCACTCCGGCCTTGCACGAGTTGTAGGGCGCCTCCTCGGGATAGGGCTGCACCGCGTTCTCGCTGGCGGTCAGCAGGATTCTGCCCCAGCCCGCCGCGATCATCTGGGGCAGAAACGCCCGGCAAACCCGCACCGCGCCCATCAGATCGATCTGAATCGTTTCCAGCCAATCGTCGTCTGACAGCTCAAGAAAGTCGCCTGCCGCTCCACGCGAGCCGGCAAAATGCGCCAGGATATGCGCCGGGCCGAGCTGGTCTTTCACCTGCGCCGCCAGCTCGTCGACGGCGGCTTTATCGGTCAGGTCCGCCGCCAGCGCGATAACTTTCGCTCCACGCTCGGCCTGCTGCTCAACCTCCGCCAGCGCCTGGTCCAGCTTGGCCTGCTCGCGATCGGTCAGCACGATGTTGCAGCCCTCGGCGGCCAGCACTTTCGCCGTCGCCAGGCCAATGCCCGAGTCACCGCCGGTAACCACTGCTACGCGGCCCGCAATTTGTAGATCCATCTCTCCCCACCGTTCGCACTTCCGCAAGCACAATCGTCGAGCGTGCAGAAGTAGCATTCTCCCTTTGCAAAACCTTTGCAAGTATCGTGCCGACTGAGGAGCTAAGCCATGGGGAAAACGAAGATTCGATCGTCTGTTACATCCAGCGCAGGCCCTTGGGGTAGAAGTTCTTGACCAACCCACTGACACGCCGGCCCCAGCCCAGCGACAAGCCATCGACGCCGATCAGCACCCAGCCGTCTGGGCCGTCGCTGGTAAATGTCTCGCCGCGTAGATAGCGCTCGGCCTCGTCCAGATTGAGCGAGATACTGAGCCGCGCCTGAGGCATGTGTAGTCCGAGCGCCAGCGCATGAGACGGCTCGAAACGACCGGGCTTCGCGGTGCCGAGCCACAGGCCGGCCCGCACCACGCGTAGTCCAGTGAGATCCGGCAAATCCCTGGGCACGGCATATATCTGATCGTTGTGGACGACGAGTCCGTCGGCAGGAAACTCGCCCGTCAGCGACTCGCGCTCGAAGGCTTGCCAGGCTGCACGCACCGCCGCATCCGAATCGACACGTCGATCGTCGCGCCGTCCACCGCGCTGCTGACGCCTGGCTTTATCGTCAGCAGCCTGTGGCGCGGCTGCCGGCGTGGGCTGTGCCTGCTCGCCGTTCCGCAGCAGCGCGATAAAGTGGCCCTCGCCCTCAACAAGATGCGGCCAGAGTCGCACCGCGCGCGTCAGCTCGGGCACCGGCCGATCGCCGGCCCACTCCGGGCGTGCGGGGGCAAAACCGTGGAGCTTGGAAATATCCACCAGCTCCCACTGAGGATGCTCCGCCAGAAACGCCGCGATCCGCTGCTCGTTCTCCTCGGGCGCGAAGGTGCAGGTGCTATACACCAGCAGGCCACCAGACGCGACCAGACGAGCGGCCTGATCCAGGATGCGCGATTGTCGCACCCCGCACCCGGCGACATGCTCCGCGCTCCACTCGGCCCGCGCTCCCGGATTTTTGCGGAACATGCCCTCGCCGGAGCAAGGCGCGTCCAGCAGCACGCGATCGAAGCGCGGGCCGAAATGATCCGCCAGCCGCTCGGGCGTCTCGTTGGTGATCACGGCGTTGCACGCCCCCCAGCGCTCCAGATTCTCGCCCAGCGCCTTGATGCGGCTGCTCTCAACCTCGTTTGCTACCAGCAAGCCCGCGCCGTCGAGGTAGCCTGCAATCTGGGTAGATTTGCCGCCCGGCGCGGCAGCCAGATCCAGCACGCCCATGCCAGGCCGCACATCGAGCGCCTCGACCACCGCCATTGCCGAGGGCTCCTGGAGATAGTAAAGTCCGGCCGCGTGGTAGGGATGCTTGCCGGGCCGGGCGCCCTCCGCCACTCGAAAGCCGCTCCGTATCCACGGCACCGGCTCCAAATCCCACGGCAAGACGCGCTCGAAATGCTCGGGCCGCAGCTTGAGCGGATTCACCCGCAGTCCGATCGCCGGGCTGCGCTCCAGGGCCGCAAAAAATGCGTCGGCTTCGGCTCCAAGCAGCGCGCGCATCCGCTCGACAAAAGCTGGTGGTAGCAGAGATTGTACTGGCTGCTCTGTAGAAGGTTTAGGAGGTGTGGTCATGAGATTGGTAGCTCATGATATGAGCCAGGTGTGATCTGCATAATACGTTCACGAATAGCATCAATATGCTGCTGGATACGAGGCCATGAAGTTGTGCCTAAGACCAGAATTGCAAGCTGGCGGTCGTGGAGATTTTGCTGATAGCGGAGGTTTTGATCAGTTGTAATTAGAAGCTCATATCCCGCACGCTCAGCAGCTGCTAGCAATTGTCCATTCAGCAGCTTTGACCAGCCTTGCTCATAAGCAGTGGCGATGATGTGTCCTTCAAGATGTCGCCGCAACGGAACTGGTGTTCCTTGATCAAAGAGAATCTTCATTCCCGCTCCGCTACTGTGAGCATGGCGACCTCGTGATCCAAAACCGCTTCAACTTGCTCCTGAGTCACACCCGGAAACCATTCCAGGAATTGACTGATTGTCGCTCCATCACGCAGATTTTCAAACAATGCAGCCACAGGAACCCGCGTGCCACGAAACACCCAGCCTCCACTGACTTTTTCTGGATGGTGTTCGATCGCTGCAAGTTCGTCCCACGTTTTCATATCAAGTACCTCGAAGCTGTATTAAATCAGCCTTTGATGGAGATTGTACCACCGCTGGATGCTGCATTCGTGATTCCTAGCGCACATTTCGCCTATGCTATACTCGCTTGAGCAGCGCCTGGAACGTCATGAACAGCGTGTATTGAGTCAATACCGGCGTGGCGTCGGTAGCGTCAGATTGAGCCGCGAGGTGATAGCCATGAAGATTACAACGCCTACGGAGATCAAGAATGTCGCCTGGGAAGGCGAGCTGGAGGCGCCCGCCGTGAGCTATGCGCCCTCCTCTAGCTCACGCCCGGTCGTCACCATCGGGCAGCCCGAAATCTGGGCGGCTGCCGATGCGCTGGAAACCGAGGTCGGCAAGAAGTGGGTGCCACCGATCGGCGGCGCGAGCTACTGGCTGCTGCGCCTGGCCTGCACGCTGCGTGAGCCTGCTGGGAGGGAGCGCATCAGCGAGGCGCAGCAGACGCTCTACCTGCTGCCGCAGAATCGCAGCGTGCCCGACAGCGCAACCTATGCCTACAGCCTGTTCCCCGATCGGCTGAGCGTCGAGGATAAGACCGAGTTTAACGTGAGCCTCGGGCCAGAGCTGAGCTTTGCCAGCGGCGCAGGCTTCAAACTCGGTGAGCTGGGTGCTACAATCGAGTATCGTAAAGTGTTCCCGGTGATCCAAAGCTTCGGCGCCGGCGAGTCGTCGCCGTACTGGCGCTTCCAGCCCCACGCCGCGCATCCGCTGACCGGCAGCCAGTGTGTGTACGCGGTGGTGGTTGCCCGGCCCGGCGTGGACGCGATCCGCGCGACCGTCGAGCTGACGGTGACGGTTGAGACGCGCTTCGGCCCGGTGCGATTCGGCACGCCGCGCGAGGAAAGGCCACAGCTGACGTTCACGATTCCACCTGCGTCATAGCCCACGCTGAGGAAGGAGCTGACTGTGCCCCCGATCTATGAAACCCGGCTGATCGTCAAGAGCACTGACTCTGGATACAGAGCCTCATGGACCGCGTCAGACAATCAAGAGTCTGAGGAATTTTCCCTGACGCTGCCTCTTACGCCGCAGAACACGGCCGATCTGCGCTGGTACCTGGAAACGTATATGCAGTTTCCCGGCGCCGGCGACCACGCGCGGGCCAAAGGCATCGAAGACCAGCTCAAGGCGTGGGGCCGGCAGCTCTTCGACGCGATCTTCGACAACAGCGAGGGCACGAAAGTTTACGTCAAGCTGATGGATACGGCTTCCAAGCGCAAACGGCGCTGCCTGCTGACGATCGGCGCGACCGATCCCGACATTTTGGTGCAGCCGTGGGAGATGCTCCGGGATCAGCATGGGCCGCTCACTCTTCAGGGCGTAACCATTCGCCGCCAGCTTCGCGGCGCAACGCTACCCGACGACCAACCTTTGAAACTTCCGCTGCGTGTACTACTGATCGTGAGTCGTCCCAGCGACGTCGGCTTTATCGATCCGCGCAACAGCATCAGGCCGCTGCTCGACGCGCTGGAAGACTTGCCGCCCGGCCAGGTGGACATCGATTTTTGCGATCCGCCCACGCTGGCGCAGCTTGAGCGCATGATCTCGGAGGCGAACACAGCAAGGCAGCCGTATCACATCGTCCACTTCGACGGCCACGGCACCTACCTGCCCAACACGGGCGTCGGCGCGCTGGCTTTTGAAAACGATGACGGCAAGCTAGCGCTAGTTGCCGGATCAACTCTGGGCGACATTATGGTACAGCTCAAAGTGCCGCTGATACTGCTGGAAGCCTGCCGTAGCTCGGATCTGTCGAATCAGCCTGTCTTCGGCTCGGTGGCTCCCGCGCTGCTGGAAAGTGGCGTCGGCTCGGTGATCGCGTTTAGCCACAGCATCCATGTCAAAGCGGCGCGGCTCTTCGTCGAGCGCTTCTACCAGGAGCTGGTCGCCGGTCTTACGATCGGCCAGGCGCTGGAAAAAGCGCGCGGCCAGCTGCGGGCCGTTCCCGATCGCTGGCTGCATCTTGGCCCCGACGCCGAGACGATCCAGCTACAGGATTGGTTCGTTCCGCAGCTGTATCAGATTGGCGCAGATCCAGTGCTGATCAAGCCAACGCGCAAAACAACGACGCAAGCAGCGCCGCGCCCTGCATCGGATAGGCAGCCCTTGTTCGGCTTTCCGCCCGAGCCGCTGTACCGCTTTCATGGCCGTGAGCTGGAATTGCTGGAGCTAGAGCGGGCGTTTCGGCGCTATCCTGCCGTGCTGCTGAGCGGGATGGGCGGCATGGGCAAGACCGCGCTAGCGCGTGAGGCGGCATCGTGGTGGCTGCGAAAAGGCATGTTCGACGCGGCGATCTTTTGCAGCTTCGAGCAAAAGGCCGGAGCCGAGCGCGTGGTTCAGCTGATCGGGCAGGCGCTCGCAGGCGACGAGTTCAGTGCGCGCTCCAATGAGGAGCAGTGGACCGCCGCTGTCGATCTATTCCGCCGCCGCCGTGTGCTGCTGGTGTGGGACAACTTCGAGTCGACGCTGCCGGCCTACCAGCAGGGCGAGGAGCAAGAATCGGCGCTCTCGTTCGGCCCCGAGGCACGCGCCCGCCTCACGCAGCTCTACCGCGAGCTAACCGGCGGCACACCGCAGCCGCAGGGCCGCTTGCTGGTGACATGCCGCCCGGATGAAACGGCGCTCCCTGGCATCAAGGATGTGCCGCTCGCCGGTCTAGCCCGGCCGGATAGCCTGCATCTACTGAAGGCCGTGCTCGATCTGAAAAGTATCGTGATCGATCAGCCTGGGCGCGAGCGGCCCGGCTACGAGCGTCACGAGATCGACGCGCTGCTGGACGATCTGCAAGATCACCCGCTCTCGATTGAGCTGGTCGCGCCGCACCTCAAGACAATGACACCGCAGCGCATCCGCGACGAGTTCGGTGTCCTGCTCCAGCGTTTTGCCGACGAGAACGCACCCGAGGGGCGCAACCGCTCACTGCTGGCCTCGCTCGAATTCTCCAAGCGGCGGCTCAGCCCGGAGGCGCAAGCTGTCTTACCATATCTCGCCTGGTTCGAGGGCGGCGTCTTTGAGCAAATCCTGCTTGCGTTCACTGAACTCGATCCTGCGCAATGGGAAGCTATCCGCGCTGAGCTAGTAGCGACGGCGCTCGTCAAGGTGGAGGAGTTGCCACAGTTCTCTACACCTTACCTGCGCTTCCACCCAACGCTGCCCTACGCCGCCAGTCCGACCGATGTCGCTGATGTGGAAGTGACGGAGCAGCGATTTATCAGCGTGTACAGTCAGGTAAGAGAAATCGTTTACAACGCTTTGTATGGCGACCAACCTGCTGCCGGGATGATACTCTTGGCACATGAAGAGGCTAACTTCCGAGAAGCGATCACCCGCTCCTTCCGCCAAGGCGACCGGCAAGAAGGTGCTTGGATGGCCGACACTTTGCGTAATTATTTAGAGCGAGCTGGGCGTTTACGTGAACGTGATGCACTGGTGGAATGGGTACGAACACAGTTGCCGGATGGCGATCATCTAGATATTGCAACCTGTGAGTCTATCCAACAACATGCATGGAGCCAATTTACGCAAGGGCATGCCGTAGAAGCGATTCAGATGATTCAAGCGCTGATCAATCGACTGGAAAGTGAAGGACTAGCAAATGGAGGAGACCCAACTTTCCAAATTGCTCTGAGCTATGGCCATCTGGGACGTATCTACTACAATGCTGGGCGTTCCGATTTGTCGGTAGAGCCTCTGGACAAATCGATCGCCAGGTTTAAGCAACTAGGGGATAGTGGACGCCATAACCTTTCCGCTGTTCTGGGCGATCTGGCTAACGCCTACCGAAATATGGGTCAGTTAAGCCTTGCCTTAGAAGCTGCGGAAAGTGGGCTAGCGATTAGTCGCGATCTAAGAAGCTTCCGCGAAGGAGGTGTTAGCTTGGTACAAATCGGCGCAATTCTAATCGCTCAACAGCGTTACGCCGAGGCCGAGACTCGTTACGATGAAGCTCTCAAGGCTGCTCAGGCCGCTGGCGATGTGGGATTGCAAGGTATTATCTTTCAGCACCAGGGTACTTTGCAACTCAATTTAGGTAACTATGATAGAGCGGTAGGCTTATACAAGCAGGCAATCACTTTCTTCCAACAAGCCAATAATCTTAGCAGCGAAATGCGGACCTATAATTCGATCGCTAATGTGGAGCGTAAGCGCAACCATCTTGATGCAGCGGAGGCATGGTACAAGCGTAGCCATGAGTTAGCTACACAATTGAACGACAAATATCAATTAAGTGCTATAGCTCAAAACCTCGGCATCCTCTATGAAAGGCGTGCAGAACAAGCTACCAATTCAATTATTCGCACCGCTCTACTGCACCAGGCTGTTGCCTCAGTAGAGGAAAGTTTGAATATAGATTTGGACAGACAAGATCAGGTTGGTATAGCCTCTTCATATAGCCAATTAGGTATCTTACACCGATTATTGGGAGAACTTGACCGCGCCGAAAAAAACATGCTGCAAAGCCTCAAGATCCGCGAGTTACTTAACCTCCCAGACGTGTATAAAGATTACTGGATTCTCGCTGACATTGCGCGTGACCGTGCTGATACGGAAGCTGCCGCCATGTGGCAAGCTAAGTACGAAGCCAAAGTTGCGGAGCTAGAGCGGCTGCGACGCGGTGAGGGCACGGAGGCGCAGGACAGCGGCAAAAGATGAGAGCTTATTCGGAGTGTGATGGGCCAATCAGCTGGGTAGCGGCAGCGCTACACGGCGGATTCGGGCGACCGGCGGGCTATGGTATCATACAGGTAGCGCGTCACTGGCGCTCACGGCCCACGCCGAAACGCCGGTGTTTTCGCACGCAACGCTTTCACACTCGGGGGCTTGGAGGATTTAGATGGCTGATACACAATATGATGTTGCGATCGTCGGCTCGGGACCGGGCGGCTACGTCGCCGCGATTCGGGCCGCGCAGCTCGGCATGAAAGCTGCGATCATCGAAAAGGGCGACATGGGCGGCGTCTGCCTCAACGTCGGCTGCATTCCCAGCAAGGCGCTGCTGAACACAGCGGATCTGCTGGAGCACGCCCGCGAAGGCAAGCGCATCGGCTTTGTGGCCGACAACATTCGGCTGGACTTTGGCGCGCTGATGGCGCACAAAGAGCGCGTCGTCAAGCAAATGAGCGGTGGCGTCGGCGGCCTGATGAAAAAGAACAAAGTCGACGTATATAAAGGCTTTGGCCGCGTGACCGGCCCGAACAGCATCAGCGTGCAGGGCGACGGCGGCGAGCAGACCGTCAACACCAAGAACATTATTATCGCCACGGGATCGACGCCCAAATCGCTGCCGTTCGCGCAGATCGACGAGGAGCGCATTCTGTCGAGCACGGGCATGCTGGCGCTGAAAGAAGTTCCTAAGAAGCTGGTCGTGATCGGCGGCGGCGTGATCGGCGTGGAGATGGCGACGGCCTACCACGCGTTCGGCACCGAGATCACGATCCTTGAGGCGCTGCCACGCATCGTGTCGCTGGCCGACGAAGAGGTGAGCGCCGAGCTGACGCGCGCCTTTACGCGCAAGGGCATCAAGATCCAGACCGGCGTCAAGATCGGCGGCGTCGATCCGACCGATGGCGGGATCGCGGTGATGTACACCGACGCCGACGGCAAGGAGCAGCGCGTCGACGGCGACAAGCTGCTGCTGTCGGTGGGCCGCGCACCGCTGACCAAGGACATCGGCCTGGAGCAGGCGGGCGTCGAGCTTGACGAGCGCGGCTTCATCAAAGTCAACAACATGATGCAGACCAACGTGCCGTCGATCTTCGCGATCGGCGACTGCGTGCCGACGCCCGCGCTGGCGCATGTCGCCTCCGCCGAGGGCATTCTGGCGGTCGAGTTCATGGCCGGCGAGCACGTCACGCCGATCAACTACGATCATGTGCCGTCGCCCTACTGGTGCTCGCCCGAGATCGGCCATGTCGGACTGACCGAGGCCCAGGCCCGCGAGCGCGGCTACGACGTCAAGGTCGGCAAGTTCCCGTTTGCGGCCAACGGCAACGCGACGATCCACATGGAGCGCAACGGCTTTGTTAAGATCGTGGCCGACAAGAAGTACGACGAGATCCTCGGCATCCACATCATCGGCCCCAAGGCGACCGAGCTGCTGGCCGAGGCCGGCCTGGCGCTGTCGCACGAGGCCACCAGCGAGAGCATGGCGCACACGATCCACGCCCACCCGACGCTCTACGAGTCGATCGTCGAGGCGGCGCACGGCCTGATCGGCGGCACTATCAACTTCTAACCTGCTGAACCAGCAACGGCGAGCCCGGCCAGACAATTCTGGTCGGGCTTGAATATTTCTTGATCTCCATGAGCGCCTTGGGCATGATACATCACGCCTCTACGGGATCAACACTGTAGATGCTCACGACCAGGCGGCGAACAGCTCACGGCAGCCCGCGCGCTCAAACTCTCGCTCCATCGGCCCGAGGTGACGCAGCAGCCAGGCGCTATTGGTGCGGAACTGGAGCAGCAAGATCAGATAGCCGACCAGGCTCAGGCGGTAATCGTCCCAGCACTGCTGCCACTCATAGCCCGTCACGCCGTGTTGCACCAGCGCCCGGTGATAGATCGTGACCAGCTCATGGCTGTGCTCCCACTGCTCCTCGCTCAAACAGCGATCGATCACGCTCACCAGATCTTGCGCGCCCCACCAGCAGCGGTACTGATGCCAGTCGATCAGCAGCGCCGCGCCGCTCTCCCGCACAGGAAACAATATATTCCCGTGATGATTCTCGGGATGGCCCAGCGTCAGGGCACGTCCCTGGCGAATGCGCGGCAGAATCAGATCCGGCCCGTGCGCCAGGAAATCTTCAAACATCCGGCGCTGCGAGGGAGTCAGCTGATCGCCGAGATTCGCCTGAAGCTCGCCGTAGTAGCGCTCGCACTCCGCAAAATCGACGGCGAAATGCGTCTCGGGCGCTTCTCCAACCAGCGCGACGAGATCGGGGTGCTCCCACCAGCGCGCATGAATTTGGGCCAGCGTCTGCGCCATGACCTCAAGCTGCGACCAGCTGAGCGGCAGATCCGCCATGAAATGTGTTTCAGAAACATCGGCCAGCAGCAGGAACGACTCGCCGGTTGCGTGATTCCAATCGGCGGCATAGCATGGCAGCAGCGGCGCGTCCGGCATCAAGGATGAGAGCCTGGTGTAGAAATCCGCCTCTCGCTTGCCGCGCGCCAGCTTATGCGGCTTGGGACTTTTCAAAAAGATCTGACGCGGCGCAGCGCCGGAAACATCGGGCGAGTAGCTAAGCCGCAGCCGCGCATGAAACGAGGGCGGCGTCTCGAAAACCTGCGCCACCTCAATCTGATCGACCTGTCCGCGATTTAGATGGCCCTCGGCGCGCAGAATCTCGGTCAGCCGCGCCGGAGTCAGCTGCGCCAGAAGCGAATCCACAAGCACCTGCTTTCATATGTGGCGATATATTGGCGGCGGGAGCTAGCGGCTGCGGGTCACGCCGATCCGCGCGCAGTACGCCGCAACCGGACAAACGCTACAGCGCGGCGAAGTAGGATGGCAGATATTCTGGCCGAGCGTCACCAGCAGCCCGTTGATCGCATTCCAGTGCTTGAGCGGCAGCTTCTCGCGCAGCGCGAACTCGGTCTCCTCAGGCGTTTTGGTCTGGATATAGCCCCAGCGGTTCGTGATGCGGTGGACGTGCGTGTCCACGCAGATGCCGGGCAGGCCAAAGCCCATCGTCACGACGAGATTCGCGGTTTTGCGGCCAACGCCGGGCAGCGCCAGCAGCGCATCCAGATCGGCAGGAACCTGGCCGGCGTACTGCTCAAGCAGCAGCGCCGAGATCTCGCGGATCGAGCGCGCCTTGGTGCGGTAAAAGCCGACCGGATAGATCAGCTCGGCGATCTGCTCCTCAGTGAGCGCCAGCATCGTCTCGGGCGTGTCGGCGGCGGCGAAGAGGCGCGGCGCAACCACAGCCGTCAGCGTGTCCTTGGTGCGCAGGCTAAGAATCGTGGCGATCAGAATGCGAAACGGCGTCTGGCTGTTTTCGTTCATCCCGTCGATCAGCGGCGCGGGATACTCAGGCATCGTCTGCTGCAAGGTGTGAATCGCAGCATCAATATCGAAATCGGCGTTGTGCATACGGAAGATTGTACCAGCCCACGCCGGGCTTTGGCGATTCGCGATCGGCTGCGGCTGACCCATGGAGCGAGGAGTCGCAGCCGATCATCGCGCAGCTACTGAAGCTTGAAGCTTTGCAGCACCTCGTCGAAGAGCGCGACCTGCGTGGCATCACAGTGATCCGACCCAAAAACCTCGAAGTGCAGCCGGTACTCGGAGCCTTTGGCGAACAGCTCGACGGTGCGCGTTGTGAACGTCCCACAGGGAGCCTCGCTCGCGCCCGTGGTGCTGATCCCGGCAGCCTGATAATCGTCGGTACCGAGGCCGTTCAAGGTTAGCGGCTGCGGCGCGGTGCTGGTGCTACCCAGGTTTTGATCGGCGGCGCTCAGCACATCCTGAGGGCTTTTCGCACCGGTCGGGATCGGCAGCGGCCCGGTGACGCGCACGCTATAGATCACCTGATTCTGATCCAGCGTGAAGATGACCGCGCTGTTGAGATCGTCGGTGGAGATCGCGCTGCCGGCCGGATAGTTGATCTGGTACTGCTTGCCGGAGTAGGTTTCCCACGCGGTATCCGGCAGTTTCTGCCCACCTGCTGGCGCTGAGGACGCAGGACTCGGCTCCGGCGTGGCTGGCAAGGCGGTTGGCGGTGGAGCCGGCGCGGTTGCCTCCTTGTCGGGCGCTGAGCCACCGGCCGCAGGCGCTGCAAGATCGCTCCAGAGCAGGTGCCAGTCGCCTTTGGCTTTGACCGAATCGTTGACCCAGATCAGGTAGTGACCTTCGGTAAACGCGCGGCCACCGCCCTGGTCCAGCACCTCGATCTGCTCGGTGTCGGGATGATACAGCTCGATCTTCTCGTTGCTCGACGAGATCCATGTGACGCCGTTGCTGCCGATGCTGGGCGCGTCGTAGCCGAGCGGAATCGGGCTAGCCTGGGGATCGTCTTTGGCGATCACCTTGCCGCTGCCGGTCTTGAGATCGTAGAGATACACGCTGCCATAGGCAAAGCGCGTGGCGGTTGTTTTCCAGACCACGTAATGATCATAAACCTGCGGCATCGAGGCGCGACCATTGTCGGAGAGCGCCCGCACCTGATTGGTCGCGAGATCGTAGGCGGCGACATTGCTGGTGACATTCGCCACATCGCTGGTATCGACCTGGCTCCAGACGATCGTATCGCCGCTGATGTCGATCTGATCGATCACAAACGACGGCTTGAGCGTCGTCAGCGATCGGCTCTTGCGCTCGTTGAGATCGAAGAGCATCACCGTCTCGACACGCTTCTTGCTATCGTCCTCGGCCTCGTCCACCCATACGATGCGTGAGCCGGAGATCGCGAAGGCCAGGCCGACCGGGCTGTCGATGGCGCCCGCTGTAATCTTACCGACCTCGATCGTTTCTTTAGTCGTCGTGTTGATCGCCATGATGCGCTGCGGCTCGTCCATGCGGCCATACACCGCCCAATCGCCATCGCCGGCCACACCACCCAGCATCGCATTATCTTTGCGCGGATCGACCAGAAACGTTTCGCTGCCGGTCGCGGGATCGATCATACACACGCCGACGACCTCGGTGTTCTTCTGCGCGCCGCACGATAGATACAGCCGGCCATTATCCGCAACCACCACGCTGGAATAGCCGGTTGTCGGCTTGAACGCGACGGTGCGGTAGGGCTTGGCATTGACCGCTACAACTTCAAGCGGCGCTCCCGGCGAAACGTTATCGGCGGGATCGATGGTTTGCGCAGGCGCGGCGCTCGGAGCAGGGGCAGAGCTTTGGGCGGGTTTGGCAGCCTGCGCCGTGCCCGCGGGTGCTGTCGCCGCGACATTGGGTGGAGCCGGCGCGACTGCGGTACAGCCGCTGAAGAGCATCGTCGCCAGCAGGCCGGTTCCAGCTATCCGCGCAATCTTTGTAGGCATCATAAGCTTATTCTTCTACTGGGGGATCAAAGGAAAAAGGGAGGAGCTTGCGACTCCTCCCTGACGTGAAGGCTCGAAACTTACCAGATCAGGTTGTAGCGGGCGGTGGTGCAGCTGCCGGCGCCATCCTTGTAGTAGATCGCATCGGCGAAGTTGTTGGTGTTGGCCCAGTGCTGATCGGCGGGATTATACCAGCTATCGCGGTAGTAGATCGCGGCTGAGGCATCGCTGCCGTTGTAGGTGCCGTTGTAGCCGTTGATCGTCAGGTAGTGGCCGGCGCTGGTCGTGCCGCCGCACCAGCCCGGCAGGCAGTAGGGCGTGCCGTCCGGCGGGTTCGGGTTGACGAGCGCGATCAGCGGCATGCGATACGTGCCGACCGTGTTCTTGGTCTTGGCCTCAAGATCGTAGGCGGCATCGCGGAGCGAGTTGTGGTTCAGGCGGATGGCCTCGTAGAAGCCGGCCCACGGCAGGCCCGGCACGCGCGCGTTCAGCGTATCGCGAATCGGCAGCAGGCAGGTGCCGTAGGGGTTGCTGCAACCGACGTTGCCGGGGTTCTCCCAGCCGCGGATCTGATCCAGCGTGTAGCTATACTGGCCTTTGTAATACAGAACCGACTGCGTAGCCGCCTGTGCGCAGTACGCGCCGCAGGGACGCTGGCTCACGCCGGGAACGGACAGCACGGTCGCCTGAGCGACGACTTCGCCGCGCTGCTTGCGCGCCTCGGCCTCGCGCATCTTGCGCTCATGGGAGCGCTGCTGCTCTTTCTCATACAGATCCGGCGTGATCAAGCCTTCGGGAACGATATTGTTGACTTCGCTCGGCTTGTCGGGGCCGCTTCCGGCGAAGGCGGCGCGCGGTAAAACGGTGAGGGCGAAGACCAGGGCCAACAGAGCCAACATACTGAAGCGCTTAGAAAACATACAGGGTCTCCTAAATAACGTGTCCCATCCCTAAAAGTGCGGTCGTGTGGTAGCAGCGGACGTTCCGGTGTCGCACCTCCTCCATCGCAAGCCGAGCCGAAGAGCCCATAGCCTGGACCGGGGCTATTCAAGAAGTTTTGTTGAAGCCAGATTCCGAAGCATAAAAGTTAAATTTGGGTTTAATAGAGCTTAGCACGTTCGATCGCTTCTGTCACTATCATTCGCGACAAAATTGTTTGCCACTTTCGGCAATCCCGGTTTAGGACCATGCAGTGGTGGACAAGCAAACGACCGATCCTGTATGGATCGGCCGGTGAGGAGCATGCGATAGAGCAGCGGCTATGATTTGTCGAGGCCGTGGTGGATCGCCCAGGCCAGCGCCTGCGTGCGGCCCGTAAGATGCAGCTTGTCGTAGATGTTGCGCAAGTAGTAGCGCACCGTGCGCTCGCTCATGTCGAGCGTAAGGCCGATCTCGTAGTTGCTCTTGGCTCTGGCCAGTACGCGCATCACCTCCAGCTCACGCGGCGAGAGCACAGCCTCAGCCGGCACGGCCGGTCCCGCGATCGCATGCTCGACCACGCAGGCAGCGATCGCCGGACTCAAACTGCGCTCACCTTTGGCAACCTGGCGCACGGCAACCGAGATCGCCTCGGGATCTTCGTCTTTGAGCAGGTAGCCGGCCACTCCGACGTCGAGCAGATTCAGCACATGTTCGATCTCGCCGTGAGCTGTCAGGATCAAGATCTGCGGCGGCAACGGCAGCTTGCGCGACTGGCGCACCACATCCACGGTTCGCAGCCCCGGCATACTCAAATCCAGCACCAGCACCTGCGGCTGTAGCGATTGCGCCAGCTGTAGCGCCATATCTCCATTCTCAGCCGCACCCAGCACCTCGATATCCGGCTGCCGCGATAGCTCGTACACGATGCCGGAGCGGACAACCGGGTGATCGTCGGCGACCACGACGCTGATTCGCCGCCGAATCGTTGCTGCGCTATCTACGGCTAATCCAGTCATAGAGCTCTTCCTCTCGGTTCGATTTCTTCGTGGGTGATGCAGGCAGAACAGATGCCAGGATGGACCTATAATTTTGAGAGTCACCGCACCAGTGTCTAAAAAGATACGGCCGGCAGCGCAAGAATCGTCCGGGGGGAGCCGCGTTTGAGGCGGTAGAAACGTCCTCGCGCAACGATTATAGTATATGTTGCCCTTGCCGGCGCAATGACGTCAAGAGGTCAATTCATGAATGTTTCGCTTATTGAAGTCCAGGCTAACACACGCGCCTACGACGATCTTCTGCGGGTTGCCGAGCAGCTCGATCAGGCCAGGTATATCGCCGTTCACGAGCCGCATATCGACGAGTCTCTGCTGCTCGGCGCGCTCGTCGACGAGCGGTGTGTCGGCTTTCTGCGGCTGGTGATCCAGGTGATCGGTCGCGAGCACCAGCGGTCGCCGATTATCGTCGCGGGAGCAGCGCTGCGTGAGGGCTACGTCGAGGCTTTTGGGGTTGTGCCGGCGCAGCGCCGTCTGGGAATCGGGCAGCGTCTGCAAGAGCGGGCGATCGAGCTGTGCCGGGAGCGCAAGTGCTACCAGATCCGCTCGCGTAGCCCGATCACCAGCGTCGAAAACTACGCCCTCAAGCTCAAGCTGGGCTATGCGATCCAGCCCAGCCACGAGAACGACTCGTACTACTTTATCAAAACGCTCAAGCAGAACTAGGGCGCTGGCAGCCGATCTCATCGGCGATCGACTGCCAGCACGCCGATGCTGCGAGCTAGCGCCGCGCGATGAACGGATCGCGCTCACGGGGCAGCGCATACCAGGCCTCGTCGCAGGCGCGCGTTTCTTCCTCGTCCAGCGTCAGATCCAGGCCGCCCAGGCTGTCTTCCAGCTGCTCCGGCTTGCTCGCGCCGAGGATCGCACAGGTCACGCCGGGCTGTGCCAGCGTCCAGCTCAGCGCCACATGCGTCAGGCTCTTGCCGCGCGCCGTCACGAAATCGCCGAGCGCCGTCACGGCCTCGAAGACCGCCGCGTGCCAGTAGCGCCGCCGGTACAGCTCGCCGCTGCGCTCCAGACCAAAGCGATTATCGGGCGCGGCCTCCTGCATCGTGCGATAGCGGCCCGTGAGCATGCCGCCGGCCAGCGGGTTATACACGATCACGCCGACGCCGTGCGCGCGACACAGCGGCAGAATCTCGTCTTCGATCATGCGAAACAGCAGGTTGTAGCGCGGCTGCACACAGTCGAAGCGGGCCAGGCCGGCGCTCGTGCTGGTCCACAGGGCGTCGGCAAGCTGCCAGGCGGGATAGTTGGAGCAGCCGATGTAGCGAACCTTGCCCGAGCGCACCAGATCGTCGAGCGCCCGCAGCGTCTCCTCGATCGGCGTGGTCGGATCGGGCCAATGTACCTGGTAGAGATCAAGGTAGTCGGTCTGGAGCCGGCGCAGGCTGGCCTCGCAGGCGCTGATGACGTGCTTGCGGCTCAATCCCTGATCGTTAGGGCCGCTGCCCATCACGCCGCCGCACTTGCTCGCCAGCACAACCCGATCGCGCGCCCGCCGCTCTCTGAGCCAGCGCCCCACGATCTCCTCCGTCGCGCCGACCTGCTCGGGTGCCGCGCCCAGCGGATACACATTCGCGGTGTCGAAGAAGTTCACGCCGCTGCGATCCGCAACATCCATTATCGCAAACGAAGTCGTCTCGTCGGCCTGATTGCCGAACGTCATCGTGCCCAGACAAATCTCGCTGACCTTCAGGCCGGTACGGCCTAGCTGCTTGATCTTCATAGCCGCTCCTTGGGGTTACTACGGGCCTATGGTAGCACAGGGGCGAAAGAACAAAAGAACCAAGAACCAAGAACCTAGGGGACGAAGAACAAATGAACAGATGAACAAACGAACAAAGAGCACAGAACAAAGAACAAAAGGTAGTACCGCAATTCCCCCTCGCCTACCGCAGTGGGAGAGGGGGCCAGGGGGTGAGGGCCTGCCAAGGAACGATCAAACCAAGAAGACTCAGCCATAGTTTTTGTTCTCTTGTTCCTTTGTTCCCTTGTTCCTTTTTTGGCCCTGTGGGCCAAAAGTTGACAAAGCCCAAACCGCATGGGTATAGTGCCTTGCCAATCCACGCTACCCGATTTCCTACCGGGGAACAGGACCGCCGCCCGGCGAAAAATACCCGCGCCGGGACGATTCATAGTATGGACATTCCTCGCGAAGCAGCCGGGATCATCTCGAACATTTGCCAGCCGTCCAGCCATACAGGAGCAACAATATGTCAAGCTCAAACCGCCAGGACTCGGAGTCGGCCCGCGAGTCCGCCGACGAGGCCGCGCGCAAGCCCAAGCGCGACGACGATCAGAACGACGAGTCGAGCGAGCGCGACGAGGAGCAGGACGACGATCAGACCGTCGTGGTTCGCCGACGCCGACGACCGAGCGGTGGTCGCAAGTAGATCCGGCGGCGTAGTCGAGGAGGGCAGGGTTGCACGCGCGATCTCTGCCCTCCTGACGCGTTCCGCGTAAACCAATCTCAGACACGGAGCAGCCCTCATGATCCCAACCTTCACCCACCGCCGGAGTCGCTTTCATCTGTGCCTCGCCCTGCTGGTCATCGCGATGGTGCTCGGCGCGTGCGGCGATGAGGTCGCCCAGACGCCGACGGTTCCCAGGCGCACGCCGATTCCCGCCAACGCCAAGACCACGCCCGTGCCGACGCGCGTTCCCGCCGACGCCGAAGATCAGACCTGGCTGGTGATGCTCTACGAGGACGCCGACGACGAGATCCTCGAAGAAGACATGTTCAACGATCTCAACGAGGCCGAGCTGATCGGCTCCAGCGAGCGGGTCAAGATCGTGGCGCAGATGGATCGCTATGACGGCGGCTTCGACGGCGACGGCGACTGGACCAGCACCAAACGCTTTCTGCTGGAGCAGGACGACGATATCGATCGCCTGGGCTCGACCGAGCTGGAAGATCTGGGCGAGGTCAACATGGCCGATGCCGACACGCTGATCGACTTTGTGACCTGGGCGGTTAAAGAATATCCCGCCGACAAGTACGCGCTGATTCTGTCGGACCACGGCGCGGGCTGGCCCGGCGGCTGGAGCGATCCCGCGCCCGCCACGCAGGGCCGCCACGACATCCCGATGGCCGAGAGCTTCGGCGACATGCTCTTCCTGATGGAGATGGGCGAGGCCATGGATCATATCATGGCCGAGACCGGCATCGGCCAGTTCGAGCTGATCGGCTTCGACGCCTGCCTGATGAGCCAGCTTGAGGTGTATAGCGCAATGGCGCCCTACGCCCGCTACGCAGTCGCCTCGGAGGAGATCGAGCCAACGCTGGGCTGGGCCTATGCCGCGTTCCTGGGCGATCTGACCAAAAATCCGGCCATGAACGGCGCTGAGCTGTCGAAATCGATCGTGCGCAGCTACATCGATCAGGACCACCAGATCGTCGACGACAAGATGCGCGCCAAGTACATCGAGCGCATGTATGACTACGACGGCACCATGAGCGCCAAAGAGATCATCGCCGAAGAGTCGATCGGCATTACCCTGACCGGCCTGGACCTGTCTGCCATCGCGCAGCTGAACGAGGCGCTCGACAACCTGGTGATCACGCTGGCCAAGGCGGAGCAAAAGGATGTGGCCAAAGCCCGGCGCTACGCCCAGGCCTTCGAGACGGTCTTCGACGAAGAGCAGCCGGCACCCTACATCGACCTGGGCAGCTTCGCCAATCTGCTGAAGAAAAAAGTCGACGATCCCGAGGTTAGCAAAGCTGCCGACGAGCTGCTCGCGGCGATCGATCGGGCGGTGGTCGAGGAGAAGCACGGCAAGGGCAAGAAAGGCGCGACCGGCATCGCGATTCACTTTCCCAACTCCAAGCTCTACAAAGCCGTCGAGTCCGGCCCGGAGTCCTACCAGCAGATCGCCAGCCGCTTCGCCGCAGAATCGCTCTGGGACGACTTCCTAGCCTACCACTACACCGGCCGCGAGCTGCCCGAGCGCAACGCCAAGCCGGAGCCCGCGCCGTCGGCGGACGAGGTCAGCAGCCCGGGCGCGCAGGAGATCGCGGTGGCGCCGATCAGCTTCTCGGCGGATGCGGTCTCGCCCCGAAAGCCGGTGATCATCAGCAGCGAGGTCAGCGGCGACAATCTGGCCTTTCTATATGTGTTCACCGGTCGCCTGGACGAGGATGAAAACGCGATTCAGATCATGGACATGGATTTTCTGGACGCCGAGCAGTCCCGCGAAGTCGACGGCATCGTTTATCCCGACTGGGGCGAAGGCGGCAACGTCGCGATCGAGTATGAGTGGGACGCCTCGGTCTTTGCGATCGACGACGGCAAAAAATCCGAGATCGCGGTGCTAGATCCGCAGGACTACGGCGCGGAGCCCGAGGATGCGACCTACGCCGTGGAAGGGCTCTACACCACCGCCAAGGGCAAGAAGCAGCGCCGCGCGCAGCTGCTTTTCCGCGACGGCGATCTGATCCAGGTGCTCGGCTACACCGGCAAAGAGGATACCGGCGCGATGCGCGAGATCACACCCAAGAGCGGCGACAAGTTCACGATCCTTGAGCAGTGGATCTCGCTGGACGAGAACGTCAGCGAAGATGAGCAGATCTATACCACGGAGGGCGCGACGCTGACCTTCGGCAAAGACAACTTCGTTTGGGACGAGGTGCGCGCTCCCAAGGGCGACTACCTGGTCGGCTTCATCGCCGAGGACTTCGACGGCAACTGGTACGACGCCTACGAGACGATCGCCGTCAAATAAACCGCGCTCCACAGCCTTAAACAAAGCTGCCTGGCTCAGGATCATTTCCTGGACCAGGCAGTTTTCGTATCGACCAGATTCGGTTCGTTACGATCGACAGCAGTCGAAGCCCATTTCGGTAGGGGCGTATTGCGTACGCCCATGACCTGGTCATTACGCGGGCTGAGCAATAACCTTGGGCTTACGTATGCGGCCCCAGAGGTAGATCCCGCCGACAATCAGCAGGAACACGCCGATCAGCAAGAAGATATTGTGGGCGATGATCGAGATCACGATCGTCAGGATCGAGAGCAGCAGCGCAACGCCGAACATGACGGCGCTGACCACGAAGCGGCCAGCGCCACCCAGGAAGGGCAAAATATCCAGCATCGTGTTGATCGGCTCGAAGCAGAAGATCAGGCCGAACCACATCATGAAGAAGCCGATCAGCCGCATAACCCAGATCCAGATGCGGTACTCGGTATCCAGCGTCTGGATCGCGGCCTCGCGATTCTCGGTGAAGGCCCGGTACAGCGAGGTGCCTTTGGCCTCGAAGGGCACGAGCTGCCCGGCGCTGGCCTTGCCGAAGAGCGTCACGTCCACGTTGTTCGGCACTGCCGTGTAGTTCACGCGAATATCGCCGACCTTGGGCGAGGTCAGCGCGCCGGCGGCATTGACGATGTAGCCGCTCTTGATCAGCCAGCCGTCGTCAAGCTCCGTCGCGGCGTCTTCCAGGGAAAGCTCGGTTCCGCTCGGCAGCTCCAGGGTCTGCGGATCGACTTTGTACGCGCCGAGCGTTGCGCTGGACACTTTCCAGCTCTGGTTCTCGAAGGGCAGGCTAGGGTTTTCGTGGCCGGCGGCATGGCGGAATGAGCTTGAGCGCTCGGGGTTGGAGGTCCACTCTTTCTTGTAGGTGTAGGTCGTCTCGGTAGTCGAGCTGCCGCCGACGTTCTTCTTGGTTTCGCTGCTGGTATGCTCAACCCAGGCGTACATCTCGACGTTACGCTCCAGCGCAAGGTAGTTGCCCGGCCGCAGAAACGACTCATCGCCCAGAGTCTCCGGCGAGCTGAGCTTGCCGGTCGCCGCCAGCAGCTTGCCATCCAGCGACGGATCGACGGCTGCCGATGAGGCCGGCGTGCTCTTCTGGGCGATCGTCGCCAGATTCACGGTGCCCTCATTGATCCACAGCACAACAAACGAGCCGAAGAACAGCAGCACGCCAATCAGTGCGCCGATGAACGAGTTGAACACATTCTTGAAGAAACCGGTATGGGTTACTTCCGTGTACTGGTCCGCCATTGCGATGACCTCCATCCAGGCTTGGGTTGTAGAAGAGTGATGAGTGAGCGCGCAGCCGCTCAGAAACAGGTGGTACGAAGGATGATGCTGACGTGGAAACGTCAATCATTATGGAGAATACAGCGCCGACCGACACTATCCAATAGTCCCGACTGATCATAGCCAGAGCATATCGTTAAACGGGAACCGGCCTTTTATATCACAGGTCGATCGGGCCAATTTACGGCAAGTTCCGCATCTAGAGCAATCATCGGAGGCACGAAGCTTTTGGTACAATCAGCACTGACTCCGAAGGCAGCGTTGCCGCACCATGAACGTCGTCTGCGGACGTTCCAGCCGATGGCTTCGGAAGCTAAATGCTGCGATCCATCGGGAATCCAATAGAGGATGTAGCATGATCTCACAAACGATCGATTTCACGCGCGGCGTACCTGCTCCCGAAAGCTTCCCCACCGAGCAGCTCGCCGAGTGCGCGGCGGCAGTGCTGGCCCAGGGCGGAGTGACCGAAGCGCTTCAGTACGGCAAGAGCTACGGCTTTCTTCCGCTGCGCGCCTGGCTGGCCGAGCGCCAGGGCCTCCCCATTGAACAGGTGATGCTTTCGAACGGCTCGTTGCAGTTTATCGAGCTGTTATGTCAAACGCTGCTCCAGCCCAACGACACAATCTTTGTCGAGCAGCCGACCTATGATCGCACGCTGACGCTGCTGCGCCGGAACCACCTGAACATCGTCAGCATCCCGATCGAGTCCGACGGTCCGGATCTGGATGCGCTGGAGGCCGCGCTTCAGCGCCACACTCCTAAAGCGTTCTATATCATCAGCGATTTCCAGAATCCAACCGGCGTGACGACATCGCTGGCCAAACGCGAGCAGATCGCGGCCTGGGCGGAGTGGCTCGGCTTTTGGCTGATCGAGGACGCGCCCTACCGCCAGCTGCGCTATCGTGGTACGCCGGTGCCCAGTCTGCTGGATCTGTCGCCGTCGCGGACGCTCCAGCTTTCGTCGTTTTCCAAGCTAATCAGCCCGGGCACACGCGTCGGAACGCTGGTCGGCGACGCGGCAGTTTTACAGCAGCTGGCGCAGTTCGCCGAAGACACCTACATCATGCCCGCGCTGCTCAATATGGCGATTGTCAACGAATTCTGCCGGCGCGGCTACCTTGAGCCACAGATCGAGCGGCTGCGGGCGCTGTACCAACCACGACTTGAGGCCATCTGCACGGCGGTACAAAGCTACTTGCCCGCCCGGCCCTACGTCGAGCCGGATGGAGGCTTCTTCTTCTCGGTCACGCTGCCCGAAGGCATCACCAGCGCGATGCTGCGGGAGCAGGCCGCCGAGGCCGGCGTGCGCTGTAGCGACGGACGCGGATTCTTTGCCGATCGGAGAGACGGCGAGCGCTTTCTGCGGCTGCCCTTCTGCGCGCTCACGCCGGCCGAGATCGACGAGGGCGTGCGCCGGCTCGGGGAAATGGTGCAGGCGCTCAGCCCGGAGCTGCATAGCCGCGTGTGATTGTCTGCGGTAGACTCGTGGGGCGTATGCGCTGCGCCCCACGGAAGTTATCGTATCACATCAGTGCTGAACGACGACAGCATCCACGACTCGATCCTCAGCATCAAAGTGCACATCCAGGGTATCGTTGTCGATGCGAAACCCGCTCCACATGCCCAGCTCATAGCTCAAGTTATCGCCGAACGTGTGTGCATCAGATGAGCCGAGGAGTTCCACGACCTCGGCGCGGGTCATGCGTTCGTTTTCCAGCAACGTCGCGAGATCAT
>DASWTW010000315.1:0-7141 GCA_036401895.1 Herpetosiphonaceae bacterium
CGTCTTTGGCGCTGACGTCGTTGAGAAAATCCCAGCTGCCGTTTTGCGTGGCCCAGTAGAGATCGTAGGTGCCCGCGAGATCCTGCGCCGTCAGCGGCGAGCCGTCGCTCCATGTGAGCCCGGACCGCAGCTTCACCGTCAAGACGTTGGTGGTCGGCCTGGGCGCGGGCGTTGGCCGTGCGGTGGTTGCCGTTGGAATCGGCGCTTCGGTGGTCGCAGCGGCGCTCGGCGATCCGGCAACGCTCGTGGCTGTTCTTTCGAGCTGTGATCCGATATGCGCGTCGGTGGTGGTTGTCGTCGTCAACGTCGACGTTTGCTCAGCGGGCGCGCCACCACAGGCGGCCAGTATGAGCAGCAGGCTCAGCGAAACGATTCTACGCATACTCTCTCCTTGATGCATTACTGCGAAAACAAGGGCATCCAGGTGTTTTGGGCGTGATGAATCACGCTCCTACGAGTGCAATGTATACCAGCGGCTAGCTCCACTCACGCCGGATCGACCAGCGGATCAGCGCGATCATGAGCAGCAGAAACACGACGCCGATCGCTAGCGCCGTTGCCATCAGCACAAACTCGGCGCTACCGGGCGTTTGCGCCGGCAGCAGTGCGCCCGAAACCAGCGTGACGAACATGGCGATGCGAAAGCCGAGGCGGCCTAGCTCGGGATGTAGCATAGTTTGCTCCTTATATCCTATCGATCGCTGTGTGCTCGCGCTGAGCCGGGTGGCAGGCAACCGCCGAGCGATCGCGAAACGAGACCAGCTCCGGCACGACGCCCGCACACATATCGCCCTCGAAGCGCGGGCAGCGTGGATGAAACGAGCAGCCCGGCGGCTTGTGCAGCAGGCTGGGTATGTCCATGCTGCGCAGCTCGATGCGGCGCCTGCGGCCGGCGACGTCAGGATCGGTCTCGGGAATCGCTGCCAGCAGCGCCTGCGTGTAGGGATGCTGCGGCTGATCGATCAGCAGCGGCGTCGGCGACAGCTCGACCAGGCGCCCGAGATACATCACGCCGACGCGGCCCTGCCAGGCGAAATATTTTGCCAGCGCCAGATCGTGGGTGATAAACAGCACCGCCAGGCCCATCTGCTCTTTGAGGCGGGTCAAGGTTTTGAGCAGGCTGGCGCGGATCGACACATCGACCATCGAGACCGCTTCGTCGGCGACGATCAGCGCTGGGTTCACCGTCAGCGCCCGCGCGATCGCAACCCGCTGGCGCTGGCCGCCGCTGAGCTGGTGCGGATATTTGTCGAGAAGGTCGTCAACCGGCGTGAGATCGACCAGCTGGAGCAATTCACGGGCGCGCTGTCTGGTCTGGACACTGCCCCGTGTCAGCCGGTGGTGCCGCAGCGGCGCCGCCAGAATCTCGTAGACCGTGTGCGTCGGATTGAGCGAAACATACGGATCTTGATGAATCAGATGCACGCCGAGCCGGTACTCGCGGTAGCCGGCGCGATCCAGCTGTGTGATGTCGCGGCCACGAAAGCGGATCGTTCCCGCCGAGGGCGCGAGCAGGCCGGCAACCAGCTTGCCGGTGGTAGTCTTGCCGCAGCCGGACTCGCCGGCCAAACACACGATCTCGCCAGGCTCCAGCGCCAGCGACAGATCGTCGACGACGGTGATGCGCTGCCGATTGACGCCGAACGAGCGGCTCACATGCTCAAGCGCGATCAGGGACATGCTGCGCTTCCTTTGCGAATATGGCGCTGCTACGCGCCTGTTGCCAGTGCCAGCAAGCGACCTGATGCTTTGGCCCAACGGCGAGCAGCGGCGGCTCCTCGGCGCGGCTGCGATCGTCGGCGAGCGGGCAGCGTGGATGAAATGGACAGCCACCCGGCAGCGCGATCAGATCCGGCGGTGAGCCAGGAATCGCCGCGAGATCCGTGATCGGCCCTGCGATCGTCGGCAGCGCGTTGATCAGACCGATCGTGTAGGGATGCGCCGGAGCCTTGAAGAGCGTGCGCGTATCGGCAATTTCGACAATGCGGCCCGCGTACATGGTGGCCACGCGATCGGCTAGCTCAGCCGCCAGCGCCAGATCGTGTGAGATGAAGATCAGCGCAACGTTGAGCTGCCGACGTAGTGTTTTCAACAGGTCGATAATGCTGCGCTGGGTCAAAATATCCAGCGCGGTCGTCGGCTCGTCCAGGATCAGCAGCTGTGGCGAGAGCAGCAGGCTCAGCGCAATCAGCACCCGCTGGCGCATCCCGCCCGACAGCTCGTGCGGAAAGGCACGCCACACGCGCTCGGGGTCCAGGCGCACAAGCTCAAGCAAATGCTGGGCGCGCGCTTTCAACGCCCGGCCGCGCAGATAGCCGTGCGCCTGTGCGGTATCGCGAAAGTGCTCGGCGATGGGCAGCACTGGAGTGAAGGCGTTTTGTGCGCCCTGAAAGACCATTGCGCACTCTCCCCAGCGGAAGCGCCGCAGCCGGCGCGGGCGCAGCCTGAGCACGTCGATCGTTTCGTCGTCTGGATCGCGCCGGTAGGTGATGCGACCGTGTGTTGTCCGCGCGCCTGCCGGCAGCAGCCCGACCAGCGCCAGGCCAAGTGTGGTCTTGCCGGAGCCGCTCTCGCCGATCAGCGCCAGCGCTTCGCCGCGCCGCACCTCGAACGAGACCTGGCGCAGGGCCTGCACGCCGCCGCGCCGCCCGCGATACACCACCGAAAGCTCTTGCACGTCCAGCACGCGCTCGTCCGAAGCCATGTTAAGCTCCTGCCTGTAGTCGCGGATTGAAAACTTCTTCCAGCGCCCGCGAGAGCAGCACCAGTCCCAGCTGAAACAGAATGATCGCGCCCATGGGAGCAAGCAGGCTCCAGGCAGCGCTGGGCAGATAGATCGCGTTTTTGGCGTAGGCCAGGCTGAAGAGCACGCCCCAGCTGTTACCGAACGGCACGACGCCCAGAAAGACCAGGCCGGTCTGCGCGTAGATCGCCTGAATCATCGCGGCGATCAGCGAGATCGTGATGAAGCCGAGCATGTTGGGCAGCAGCTCGCGAAAGATAATGTGCGCCGCGCCGAGATCGAGCTGTCGCGCCGCCTCGACGTACTCACGCCGTTTGAGCGATAGCACTTGCGACCGAATCTGCCGCGCCAGGCCGGGCCAGCCGAAACCCGCCAGCAGCAGCGCCAGCGACCAGACGCCGTCGAGCCGCAGCAGGCTGGCCAGCACAACCAGGATCAGAAAACGCGGCAGCGTGAGCCAGATGTCGGTGATCGTCATCAGCAGCCGATCGGTCGTGCCGCCGAACCACGCGCTGCACGCGCCGATCAAACAGGCGACCAGCGTGGTCAAGAGGCCGGTCAGGAGTGCCAGAAGGATCACATCGCGGCCGCCGTGGATCAGCAGGATCAGATTGTCACGGCCTTGAAAATCGGTGCCGAGCGGATGCTGCGGCGACGGCGATTGGTAGATGCGCTCGACATGGGCTCGGGTCTCGGCCGGCACCAGCAGCGGCCCCACGAACGCCGTCAGGATCAGCGCCGCCAGGAGCAGCCCGCCGATCACGCCCGAGGGATTGCGCAGAATCAGACTCCGGCGGCTCATACATCCTCCTCGGCGCTGCGCACGCGTGGATCGAGCCAGCTGTAGAGCAGATCCGCCAGCGTGGTCGAGAGCAGCACGGTGATCGTCGTGACCAGCAGAATGCCCTGGAGCACGGGATAGTCGCGGCGGGCGATCGCCTGGTTGAGCAGCAGGCCGATGCCCTGATAGACGAAAACCTGCTCGATCAGAATCGAGCCGCTGACAGCAAAGCCCAGCGAGATCGCCAGCCCGGTGACGAGCGGCAGGCTGGCATTACGGCCGACATAGGCGGTCATAATGCGCAGGTCGGAGAGGCCGCGTGCTCGCGCGACGGTGACGTAGTCATCGCCTAGCGTGCTGATCGTGCTGCTGCGCATGGCCAGCGTCCAGCTGCCCAGCGTGGAAAGCACATAGACCGCGCCCGGAATCAGCAGATGCTTGAACAGATCCGCGAAAAATGCGAGGCTGAAGCCCGGCCTGATGCCCGGCGAGAGCGAGCCGCGCATCTGATCCAGCGGGATCAGCTTCCACTGCACGCCCACCAGCAGCACACACAATACAGCCGTCAGAATCGGCGGCACCGCGTCGAGCGTGGCGCTGATCGTCGTCAGCGTGTGATCCAGCCACGAGCCGCGCCTGTAGGCGGCTGCCATCCCCAGGAAGACGCCCAGCCCAAAGCTTACCAGCAGCGACGTGCCGACGCTAAACAGGGTCCAGGGCAGCCGCTGCAAAACGATCTGGCGCACCGACGTTCCCGGCGCGAGCACCAGCGACTCGCCCAGCTCGCCGCGCGCGAGGTTGCTCATAAAGGCGAGATATTGCTCGCTCAGCGGCTGGTCCAGATCGATACGCAGGAGACGCGCGGCTCGTGAGCGCGCCTGCTCCTCGGACATGCCTTGATTGACCAGGCTCTGGACAAAAATGTCGACCGGATTACCCGGCAGCGCCCGAATAATCAGAAACGTGAGCGTCGTCACGATCCAGAGAATCAGGGCGGTCTTGAGCAGGCTGCGTAGAACTATGTTGAGCGTGCCGTGTGCGATCATGTGCTGATTCAGTCTTTCTACTGGTTGTTCCAGCATACCCAAACGACCGCGATCTGAATGACCCGGAATCGCGTCAGTGAGCGGCGCTGTGTGCTGCTATAGTTTTCGGTGGGGGGCGATTGAGCTGTTCGATCTAGGTGTCGGCAGCTGTGAGCGCGAGCAGACCTGTTTGCGCACGCTGCGGAAAAGGACGATCCGCTTTCAAACGGCGCTCGGCGATCGCGGCGGCTTGCTGAGCAGCCAGCAGCGCCTGCTCAGTCTGGCCTTGCCGGTCGAGGATCTGCGCCAGCACCAGCATGCTCGCGGCCAGATCAGGATGCGCCGGATTGAGACTGGATCGCTGGATGGCTAGAGCTCGCTCGATCGTGTCCCTGGCTTGAGTGCATTGTCCCTCGGCCAGCGCGCAGCGGCTTAAGCTTTGGAGCGAGAGCGCCGTGAGCGGGTGCTGCGGCCCGTAGACGCGTTCGCGAGCCAGATAGCCTTGCTCAAGATACGATCGAGCCGTCGGCAGATCGTTGAGCGCCAGATACGCCTGGCCGAGTCCGTCGAAGCGTGCGGTGGCCTCGAAGTGCTCGGCGCCGAGCGTGGAGACCTGAAGATCGAGCGCCGCCTCAAGCAGATCGCGGGCCTGCTCGACGTTGCCGAGCGCCAGCGCTACGCGTCCCTGGTTGTACCAGAGCTCGGCAACATCCGGATGATGCGGCCCGAACACAGCCAGCCGCATCGCCAGTGATCGCTCGTAATACGCGGAGGCTGCGGCGTGGGCTCCCCGCAGATAAAGCAGCTCGCCGAGGCTGTTGAGCGTCTGCGCGGTAGACATGTGGTTGGGCGGCAGAACTTGCTGGCGGATCGTCAGCGCATGTGTCAGGTACAGCTCGGCGCGGCGGTAGCGGCCCTGCGCCATCAAGAACGATCCCAGATTGGCCAGCGCGCGGGCGGTCGGCACGGCCAGATAGCCCCAGCGCCGCCGGTGAAGTCGCAGAACATAGCGCAGATGCGCCTGCGCCGCGTCGGACTCGGCCAGCAGGATCAGCAGGACGCCCAGGTTTTCATGCGCCGCCGCAATATGTGGATGCTCCGGCGGCAGATGCGCCTGCCAGAGCGTGAGCGCGCGCTGCATAAACTGCCGCGCCTGCTGGAAGTCGCCGCGCATGTGGTGGATCAGGCCCAGGAAGTTGCAGCTGGAGGCGATCTCGTCAGGCTGGCCGCCTCGCGTCTCGCGGATAACCAGCGACTCTTCGAGGTAGCGGCGCGCGGCCTCGGCGTCGCTGCGCAGCCACAAATGATGGCCCAGCATCTCGCAAAGATCGGCGGTGCGCGTATCCCGGCGTCCGCGCGCGGCGTCCACGATAAAGTGTAGATGGCTCTGGATACTGACCAGCGGCGCAAGCTCACTGGCGGCGTTCACGGGAATAGCGAACGCGAGCAGGGCCTGCTCGACGGCGGCCTGTGCCTGCGCACCAGCCTGCTGCTGAATGAATAGATGCAGCAAGCGATGCAGACGCAGCGTGTCGCGGGCTACCTCTTCGATCAGGCCGAGATCGCGCAGTCGCTCAAGCGCGGCGGCAGCACGAACGGACGAAACCGGCTCGGCGAGGTAGCGCAGCGTGGAAAGCAGCAGCCGGCGCGGGATCGCCTCGCCGGGCGCGAAATGGGCGGCGCAGCTCAGCAGCCGCCGCGCGATCTGATCGTCCACGTTCGTCGGGTCGAGGCGCTCGTAGCTGAGGGCGAAGGTTCGCGCAACATGCTGAACATGGCCGGTCGGCGAAACGCGGCTGCCCTGGAGCGATGGGTGGCGCAGCAGCGTGGGCTTGCGTAGCTCGGCCATATATTCGTCGGGCGTGAGATCGGCCCCATAGCGCGCCAGATACGAGCCGGCCAGATGCAGCGCGAGCGGCAGATCGCCAAGCTCGGTCGCGATCGCGTCGAGAATGGCCAGTCTCGCGGGCAAATCCGGGCGATGCTGCCTGAGCAGCGCGATGCTCTCGGCGCGAGGCAGCACGTCGAGGGGCACGGTTTGAACATGCAGCGTGCTTTCCCACAGCGCCCGGCGACTGGTGATCAAGATCCGGCATCCGCCGCAGGCAGGCCGCCAGCGCGCCAGCAGCTCGTCGTCCTCGCAGTTGTCGAAGATCAGCAAGCGTGGCAGCGGGCTCTGCCAGGCCGCACGCACCAGCGCGATCTGATCCTCGGTCGAGAGCTGCGCAAAGTTGGGATGCAGATCGAGATGCGCGGCGCTGCCACACGCGGCGATCTCGCTGGGCACGGCGGCCGTGTCGGCAAAGTTGAGCCAGAAGACGCCGCCCGCAAAGAACTGCCCGTAGCGATGCACAAATTCGGTCGCGAGCTGTGTCTTGCCGATGCCGCCGAGGCCCGTGGCGGCTACCGGTCCGATCGCCACGGCAGATTGTTTGAGCAGCGCCTGAGCCACGGCCAGCAGCGCCTGCGTCCGTCCCACAAAAAACGGATTGGGCGTCAGAAACATCCGCGATCCTGGCGGCAAGGTCGCGATCAGAGGCAGTTTGTGCGCTGGCGTCGTGGCGAGGAGCGCGCGACCCGACGCCAGCAGGC
>DASWTW010000316.1:0-10191 GCA_036401895.1 Herpetosiphonaceae bacterium
ACATGCCGATCTTGCTGGCCAATCTGCGCGGCGCCGAGCGGAAAACATCGCCGCGTGAGCTGCTGCCCGACGGCTTTACCGCCGACGACATGCCCACGCCGCCCGCGTCCTGACGCCAAAATCAGAGCGTGCTATAATTCAAACCGAGCCCGTTAGCGGGCTCGGTTCTTGTTTTGCCAAGCACCGCGCTGCGCCAAGCGTAGCCGATGAACGTAGCAATGGATAGCGTCATGACTGAACCTTTGACCTTGATGATCGTTCATGCCCACCCCGACGACGAAGCGATCGGCACGGGCGGCATCCTGGCACGCTATAGCGCTGAGGGCGTCAACACCGTCCTCGTTACCTGCACCCTGGGCGAAGAGGGCGAGATCGTTCTGCCCGAGCTTGATACCGAGGAGAATCACCAGCGGCTGGCTGAGATTCGTCGCGAGGAGCTGCTGGCCGCCGTGAAGCATCTCGGCATCAGCCATCTTGAGCTGCTGCCCTACCGCGACTCGGGAATGGCCGGCACGTCCAGCAATCAGCATCCCGAGTGCTTCGCGCAGGCGGATCTCGACGAGGCTACCGGACGGCTGGTCGCGCTGGTGCGCCAGTACCGGCCGCAGGTGCTGATGAGCTACAACGAGCACGGCGGCTACGGCCATCCCGATCATATCAACGCGCATAAGATCACGGTCGCGGCCTTCGATGCGGCCGGCGATCCCACGAAATATCCCGAGGCCGGCGCGCCCTGGACGCCCACCAAGCTGTATTATGTCTCGTTCCGGCGCGGGCTGTGGCTCGGCGCCTGGGAAGCGATGCGTGAGCGCGGCCTGAAAACGCCGCTCGACGAGGAAGGCTTCGATCCTACGCGCTACGTTGACGATCCGCGCAACACCACCACGATTGACGTGCGCGCCTATCTGCCGCACAAGCTGCGGGCGCTTCAGGAGCACCGCACGCAGATTCGGCCCGACTGGATGTGGCTAGCCGTGCCTGAGGATCTGCGCGACGAGCTGTTCAACCACGAGCATTTTATCCGTGTCGCCTCGCGGGTGGACGTGCCCGAAGGTGAGGAAGACGACATCTTCGCCGGACTCCGCGATGGAAATGTCTAAGCAACAGCTTTATCGCCGGCGTTTGTGGGCGCTGCTGATCTTTCTGCTGCTAGGGCCGCTGCTGGCGGCCTGCGCGGCACCGCAGGAGCAGCCGCTCAAGGTCGTCGCGACGCTTGCGCCGCTTGCCGACTGGGCGCGTCAGATCGGCGGCGATCGCGTGCAGGTGACACAGATCGTTCCAGCCAGGACCAACCCGGTAACCTACACGCTCAGCGAGCGCGATCGACAGGCGCTTGCCGAGGCGGATGTGCTGATATTCAACGGCTACGATCTTGAGCCCTGGCTGGACGAGATCAGCCAGCAGTCAGCATCGCCGTCGCTGGTAACGCTGGATCTGTCGCAGTACCTCGGCATTCGCGACCCCGGCACGCGTACTGTTGTGCGCACGCCGCTGGAGGGCGAAGGACCGCTCAAGACCGAGGCGGAGCCGGTGTATTTTCCGCCCAACGTCGTCTCGCCCTATATCTGGCTCGATCCCGGCCCAAACATGGCTCAGCGCGCGACGATCCTGATCGCCGATACCTTCACGCGCGCCGACACCGATGGCCTGATGGTCTACCGGCACAACGCGGAGCGCTATAACGGCGAGCTGGAAAATCTCGACAACTGGATCAAACGGCAGATTCGCACGTGGCCGCGTGTGCGCGTCGGAGCCAAGAACCTGCTGGCAATGCAGATGACCGATCGCTCGTGGCACTACTTTGCGCAGCACTACACGATCAACCTGCGCACCGTGGCGACAATCAACACGTTCATGCCGACGATTCCTTCGGTTACGCCGCTCTTCGTCGATCCGCTGCTGAGCGACTCGGAGCAGCTGCGCGTGATTGGCCTGCGCAAGCCCGACGGCGTGCTCGATCCGCTCAGCGACGAGTCGTATATTGCGCTGATGCAGGAGAACGTCAACATCATGACGGAGGGCATGCAGCGCGCGGCCAAGAATGAGCCGAAGCAGTTTACTTTCAGCTTCTCCGACGCGGAGTGAAGATCAAAACAACCGGCTCGCGGCAATGGGGCGCACAGCTTGTGCGCCCTTGCGGATCTTTTGGTATAGCCAAACTATTGGCTTAGTGGAAAAAGAATAGATGGTATCTATGATCGAAGAAGCTCCTCCGCCGGAATTATCACATGGGCGGCGCGATCCACGCTTTGGCCTGCGCGTCCCCGCCGATGGATCGCAGGCGCCGTTTAGAGTTTTGGTCAGCACGCGCTGGCTCTGGGCCGGCATGGTGTCGCTGCTGACGCTGGCCGTGGCGCTGGTTCGCCTGCCGCAGCGCTGGCGCGTGCCGTTGATTCTCAGCGCGGCTACCGCAGGAATGTCGGCGGCGATCACCGGCATCATGCAGGCGCGCGGCCTCAAGTTTGAGCAGGTGACGATTCCGGTTGCGGATCTGCCGCCGGCGCTGGACGGCTTCACGATTGTGCAGCTCAGCGATTTTCATCTGGGCGCACGTTTCACGGAGCAGAACCTGCGCCGCGCCTTCGCCTGGACGCGCCAGCAGCATGCTGATCTGGTGGTGCTGACCGGAGATTTCATCAACTATACGCAGGACATCCCGCTGCTCAATACGTGTCTTCAGGATCTCAACGCTCGCTATGGCACATTCGCGATTCTGGGCAATCACGATTACTGGACCAACATTCAGTCGATCGAAGCCGTGCTGGCCGAGCATGGCATCGAGCTGCTGCGCAACGAGCAGCGCTGTATCGAGGTTGGTGGAGCGCGGCTGTACCTGGTTGGGATCGATTGTGTGTGGGAGGCAAAGCACGATCCGGCGCTGGCGCTGAGCGGCATTCCAGCCGACGCGCCGATCGTGGTGCTGGCGCACGAGCCCGACATCGCCGACGAGATCGCGCCGTATGGAGCCGCGCTCCAGCTCTCGGGCCATACACACGCGGGGCACTTCGCGATCCCCGGGCTCGGGCCGCTCTTCCTGCCGCGTCACGGCTTCCGCTACTTCCGTGGCTTGCAGCGCGTCGGCCGGATGTGGCTGTATGTGTCGCGTGGTCTCGGCGGCTCACCCATGCGGCTCGGCTGCCCGCCCGAGGCGACAAAGCTCACGCTGCGGCGCGTCGATCGCTAGCGCAGCGCAGTCCAGGCAGGATTGGCGTAGCGCTCGCCGACAAGCTCGATCGCGCGTGTTTCTTCGGCGGCTGACAGCTCGCCCGGCTCAAGCGTGATCTGCCAGGTCTGCTCAAAGCCGCGTACCAGCGCCGCCACGACGGTCTCAAACGTCGGCAAAAAGCCCAGCGCCTCGTCAAGCGCGATCAGCCGCTGGGCCAGCGCCGCGCCCGTCAGATCGCCGGGCAGACGCAGCACCCTGGCCCACCGATCGGCGTCGGCATGGAGCAGCAGCGTGCCGTGCTGGAGCACAACGCCATGCTTGCGCGCCTGCGCGCTGCCAATCAGCTTTCTTCCCCGCAGCGTAATCTCGTAGTCGCTCGGCAGATCGAAGCAGGCCGCCGACTTGGCGCTGCCGGTCTCAGGTCGGGAAGCTAGCTCCGGAATCACGCCCAGCTCGATTAATCCAGCGCACAATGCCTGGCTGATCATGCGGTAGGACTGCACGATGCTGGGAGCACGAACTAGCGGATCGTCGGCGGCCGTCACCAGCGAGTAGGTCACCTCTTGATCGTGCAAGATCGCGCGACCACCGGTTTGGCGCCGCACAATATCGATGCCGAGCGCCGCGCAGGCCGCCTGATCCACATCTCGCTCCAGCCGCTGGGCAATGCCTAGCGAGAGACAGGCGGGACTCCAGCGATAAAATCTCAGCGTAGGCTGCAATGCTACAGGATAGCGCTCAGCGATCGCCTGGTCGATCGCCATATTTTCGGGGCCCGAGCGCGGCGGCGTGATCAGCAAGCGCCAGGTTGGCTGTGTGGTCATAGGCTTAAATAATGAAACGGACCTTTCGGCCCGCTCCCCAGGACACTCTTTATACAAACAGGGACACTCTTAGGAAATAACCGGCTCCCGCTAGCGAGAGCGTTTGTAGTCACGTAGCCCCAGCAACACCGGAACCAGCGCTGAACAAACCATGAGAAGCGGCCATAGGACCTGAGCGACATCGACTGGCATATGTATTCCCTATATCATCCAATGTTATAACATCCGCTGCTTCTATAATAGCAACCGATGTGCCATCGCAGATTATACCATCACTTTGGGAGAGCTTTCACAAGAAAAGCAACGAGTTTAGTTACTCCCTTCTGAGCGGTAGCTCATCGCATGTTAGCAAGCTGATAGGTAGTTTATCTCGCCACTGATACAAACGAGCAGACAATTCAGAAGATACGAGCAGCGCTGCAATCGCGCTGCTCGGAGAAAGAATCAGCTGACAAGCTCATAGCGCACGTTGCGCCGGAAGAGCGAGGTGCGTAAGCCCAGCGGCGTGCGGCAGCCCTCGCAGGTATCGTCGATCACGCCGGTCAGCTGCGTCGGGCCGTCGCTGCGCTCGACCACTACCCAGGTACAGTTCGGGCAGCGCGTGATCTGGTGCGGCGCGGGACCGTAGACAAAGCTCACGCCTGAGGTCTTAGCCGTCGAGACCAGCCGCTGTATGGTTGCATCGTCGGGCTGAGCATTGCGATTCGGCAGAATATGCAGCGGCGTCAGCGAGCCCAGCGCGACCCGCATCCACTTGGCTAGCGCTGCCACCTCGGCGTCGCTATCGTTGACGCCGGGCGTGACATGAAGCGCAACCTCGACGTGAATATTCCACTTCTGGCGCGCCTCGGCGGCGATCTTAAAGATCGACTGCCAATCATCAAAGCCGGTCAGCGTCTTGTAGGACTGCGCGCTAAAGCCGTACACATCCAGACGCACGCCGTCGAGATACGCCGCCATCTGCGAGAACAGCTCGGGATTGAAGTAGCCGGTCGTCGCGATCGCGGTGAAGCGGCTGGCGGCGCGGCCCAGCTTGATGCCATCCAGCGCCCACTCATAGGCAACGCTGGGATCGCCAAAGGTCCAGAGCACGCCGCGGCAGAGCCGCTGCTGAGCAAACTCCACCACACGCTCGGGCGACAGCTCGCGGGCTTTTTCCGGGAGCAGCGCGTAGGGCAGCGCTTCGCCTGCAACATTGGGCGGGGCAAGTGGCGTCCCATAGCCACCGACGCTAAACACCTGGGCATCGGGGAAGAAGTGCCACAGGCGCTGATCTTCGATCGGGCCGATCGTCGCGCCGCTCACCAAACCATACGCATCGACGATCACCGCGTTGTCATGGTGCGAGCGGACGCGGCAGCGTCCAACCTCACCGACGGCAAGTTCACAACGCCATTGACAAACCTCGCAGCGGATACGATCATGAGCGAGCGGGGTTTGGAGAATGCTCGAATGCATGCAAAATGCTCCACAAGCAGGTACACTATACGAGAGAACTAGGCAAGTACGCTGTTTGTTATTATAATTCGCAGCAACGTTGCATAAAGGTCCACCTTTCTATGAACCATCAGACTATGCAATCTCAGGCCGATGATTCACAGCGAATCGGCGAGCGGCCCTGGGAGCCGTACGCGGAAGAAGAAGAGGAAACCGTTCCTTCTGTCAGCACCACCGCACGAGAGCTGATCGAGACCGTTCTATTTATCCTGCTGGTCTTTTTCATCATGCGCGGCGTGATCCAAAACTTCCGCGTCGACGGCCAGAGCATGGAGCCGAACTTCAAGTCGGATCAGTATATCTTCGTCAATAAAATCATCTTTTTTCACTTCGATACCAACGCGCCGCTCCGGTTGCTGCCAGGCAATAGTGAGCTTCCCGAGAATGTAATCTACCCGTTCCGTATGCCCAAGCGCGGCGACGTGATCGTGCTGGAAGCGCCCCGGCAAGAGATCGAGGGTGAGGCCGTCGATTACATCAAACGCGTGATCGGGCTGCCCGGCGAGACGATACAGGTCAAAGACGGCAAGGTCTATATCAATAACCAGCCGCTGGAAGAAGGCCAGCAAGAAGGCGGCTATCTAACCGAGTCGACTGACTGTCTGGGCGGGCGGCTGTGCGAGCCGTATGTCGTACCGGAAAATAGCGTCGTCGTGATGGGCGATCACCGCAGCAACAGCCAGGATTCTCGCTCCTGGGGTGCTGAGCCGGGCCTGCCGCTGGATCGCATCGTCGGGAAGGCGTGGGTCTCGTACTGGCCGCGCGATCTGTGGGGCGTGATTCCCAATCCGACCTACGCGCAAACACCGTAATGTCTAGCTTATGCGAGGCGAGCAGGGGTTAGAAGGATAGCCTTCTAACCCTTATCTGATCTATGCGACCGATCCATTTTGCAATCAACGCCCATCTGCTCAGCCCGGAGCCCGGCTATCGTCAGGCCGGCGTCAGCGAGTATATCGACCAGATCATGCGCCATCTGTGGGCGCTCACGCCGGATGAGCGCTGGACGGTCTATGTTCCACCAGGAGTCACGCGCGAGACGCTCAGCGCTCCCGAGCATGTCAGGCTGCACGCCAGCCGCTTTCAGACCAGCAAGCCGACGACTCGTATTCTGTGGGAGCAGGCGATCGCGCCGGCCGCGCTGCTCCGGGATCGGCCCAACATTCTTTTCTGCCCGCTGAATGTCGTCCCAATGCTGGCCTCCTGCCCGACGATCGTGATGGTCCACGATCTGGCGTTTCTGCGCTACAAGATGCACAAGCCGGCCAAGCGCTTCTACCTGAGCGTGCTGACCTGGCTGTCGGTCAAGCGCGCGTCGCATGTGCTGACGGTCTCGGAGTTTACGCGCCGCGAGGTGATGGAGCTGCTGCATGTGCCGGACTACAAGGTGTCGGCGGTGCCCAATGGCCGCAAAGAGGATTTTGGGCCGGTCGAGCCCGAGGTTGTGGCCCGATTCCGCGCGCAGAACGATCTCCCGCCGCAGTTTTTGCTGACGGTCGGCACGCTGGAACCGCGCAAAAACATCGCGACGCTGATCCGCGCCTACGCCGAGGCCAAGGATCGGCTGGGCATGCCGCTGCTGATCGGCGGCGGTAAAGGCTGGCTCTACGACGAGATCTTCGCGCTGGTGAATGAGCTAGGGCTCCAGCAGGATGTTCGCTTTATCGGCTTTATTCCCCGCGAGCAGCTTCAACTCTACTATGCGGCGGCGACGGGGTTTGTTTATCCCTCGCTCTACGAGGGCTGTGGGCTGCCGCTGCTGGAGGCGATGTCAGTCGGCACGCCCGTGGTCACATCCGATGCCGGGGCGCTGGTCGAGGTTGCGGGCGATGCCGCGCTGATCGTGCCGGCAACCGATGTGACGCAGATGGCTGAGGCGCTGGTGCGGATCTCGCAGGACGAGCCGCTGCGGGCGGAGCTGCGCGCCAAAGGTCTGGCACGGGCGCAAAATTTTTCGTGGCGCGCTGCTGCTAAAGAAACGCTGCACTGGCTTCAGCTGCTGTCGCGGCTGTGAGGAGGAGGAGCAGGCCCTCACCTCTTGCCTTTCGGGCAAACAAAGGAACAAACAAACAAAGGAACAAAGGGTTTCGGTACGAGCATTTTGTTGCTTTGTTCTTGAGCAGGCCCTCACCCCTGCCTCACTGTGTTCGGCATCCCCTCTCCCGCTGCGGCAGGCGAGGGGAGTTGCGGTACTTTCTAGGTTCTAGGTTCTTGGTTCTCCTCATCGCGCTGCGTCGATCGCTTGCTGGTAGCGCGCAAATGGCTGGGCTCCGATGATGCGCGTGCCGTTGACGTCGATCACTGGACGGCTGCTCACGCTCTCGCGCTGCGCTGCGGCGTAATCATCCAGGACTTGCTGCTGAAACTGGTGCTGATCCATGCACTGCTGGAACTGATTCGCATCCAGGCCAAGCTCCTGCACCAGCGGCTCGACGGCGGCAAAGTTGGTCGCGCCGTAGAGCTCGCTCTGGCGCTGGTAGATCTGCTGGCGCATCTCCCAGAACGCGCTCTGAGCACCCGCGCACTCCGAGGCTTCCGCCAGCGCCTGCGATCCTTCGCCAAGCTGCACGAGATGACGATAGATCAGCCGCGCTCTACCGGTCTTGATGTATTGCTCGATGATCTGAGGCTCGGTTTCCACAACGTGGAAGCGACATGCGCTTCACAAGAAATCCGAGTAGAACGTTAGCGTGACCGGCGCATCTGCATTGCCGAGCACGTAGTAGCCCTCAGGCGTCCGGCTCTGCGGCAGCGCGGCGTACGGCCGATTCGCCTGTGCAGCTGTGTTTGCCGTCGTCGCTGTCTCAGCGGCAGATGTTGCCGCCGGTGCGGCGCTGCTGGTCGCGCTAGGCTGAGCCGCCGCGCTCGTCGCGGTTGATTGCGGCGCGGAAGCGCTGGGCTGCGTTGTTGTCGGCCTGCTTCCACCGCAGGCCGCCAGCCCCAGCAGCGCAGCGCTCGCCAGCAGCGTCGTGATGTGACGTTGGGTCGTTCGCATCGATGCTCCTTTCTGTTTCGCTGAATCTATCATACTCCGATCCGCGCCGCCGAAACGCACAACACCGCTCGTCGTTGAGCGGTGTTGCCTGAGCCTTGATGACGAGCCGCTACTGGACGACGAAATAGATCACGAAGGCCAGCGAGATGATCCACAACAGCAGCGGCACCTCACGCGCCCGACCGCTGACCAGGCGCAGAAAGGTATAGCTCACAAAGCCGGCGCCGATGCCGTTGGTGATCGAGTAGGTCAGCGGCATCATGATCAGCGTCAGCAGCGCCGGAAAGCCATCCAGCAGATCGGTCACGTCGATCTCGCGGATTGCGGCGAACATCAAAAAGCCGACAATGATCAGCGCGGGCGCGGTTGCCTCGGGCGGGACCAGGGCGGCGAACGGCGCCAGAAAGAGCGCCAGCAGGAAGAGCAATCCGGTCACCACCGAGGCCAGGCCGGTACGCGCGCCTTCCGCCACGCCCGCCGCCGACTCGATATAGGTCGTCACCGACGAGACGCCGAACAGACCGCCCAGCGCCGCCGCCAGCGAGTCTACCAGCAGCACGCGATTGGCTCCCGGCAATTTACCCTGCTCGTCGATAAAGCCGGCCTCCTCGCCAACGCCCACGATCGTGCCCATCGTGTCGAAGAAATCTGAGAGCATCAGCGAGAAGATCACCAGCAGCGCGGCGACCACGCCCAGCCCTTTCGCGGCTGCCTGCGGGCTGTTGAAGGCCGAGAAGTTGAAGCCTGCGCCGATCGTGCTGAAATCGGGCGGCGCGAATGACATCTGCGTCAGATCGGCAGCGGTGGGCGAAGACGCCGAGATCGTCGCGCCCGGCACGATCAGCTTGATGATGATTGCGATCACGGTCGTGATCAGAATGCCGATCAGAAGCGCTGCCTTGACTCGTCGTGACATGAGCCAGAGCGTCAGCAGCAGACCGAGCAGCGCCAGCACTACCGGGAGGCCGGTCACGTTGCCCAGCGTCACGGGCGTGCCCGGCGTGCCGAGCCGCGCGCCCTGCGCCGCCAGCGCGCCGAGCGGCGTCGCGCCCTCGATCGTCGCGCTGCCCGTGACCGTGATCGACTCGACCGGCACGCGCACAAAGCCACCGTTGACCAGGCCAATAAACAGGATGAACAGGCCGATCCCAACGCTGATCGCGCGCTTGAGCGTGAGCGGCACGGCATTGAGCACCGCCTCGCGGAAGCCGGTCAGCACCAGCAGCGTGATCAGCAACCCTTCCATGAAGATCACGCCCATCGCCGCCTGCCAGGGCAAGCCGCGCGTCGCGATCAGATCGAAGGCGACGACGGCGTTCAGGCCCAGGCCGCTGGCCGCCGCGAACGGATAGTTGGTGTAGAAGCCCATCGCGATCGTGACGATCGCCGCGGCCAGACAGGTTGCCGTGACCAGACCGCCGAAGGGCGGCACGACCGGCGGCTCCGCGCCGCCGTTGAGCGTGAGAATGAAGGGATTGACAAAGATGATGTAGGCCATCACAAAAAAAGTTGTGATGCCGCCGACAACTTCCGTTCGCAGATCGGTGTTGCGCTCCGCGAAACGAAAGTACCGTGCCAGCCACGAGTCGGTGTTTGGGTTACGGGTGGTCGTACTCATCAGGGGCATCCTCCAGCCAAAATCGATGAGCCAGTTGGACGGGTTCAAACAACCAGCAGTGGCAAAGCTGCTGCGCAGTGCGCCTGCCGTA
>DASWTW010000317.1:0-43888 GCA_036401895.1 Herpetosiphonaceae bacterium
TGACCGGAGTATTCACACTGCTGATGGCGTTTTACACCACGGCATCGCTGCTGAGCATCGGCAAGCGGCCGGAGGGCTACGTGCTGATCACGCGACCGCTCGGGCGCGGCGGCTATCTGCTGGGCCTGTATCTGGTAGCGCTGCTGGTGGTGCTGACGATGTATGCGTTCGTCAGCGGCCTGATGATCTTCGTGAATCCGCCGTTTGATTTTCTCTGGCTCGATTTCGGGAAAGGCTCGGTGCCGCTGCTGCTCAACGTGACCATGCTCGCGTCGCTGCTGGTGCTGCTGGCCGCGCTGGTGCCGTCCAACACGCTGCGGCTGGGGCTGATGGCGCTGATCGGCTTTGGGGTGTACAGCCAGACCTGGCATGTATCGTCGGCCTACGCGTTTGTCGAGCCGATCCAGTCGATGTTTAGCTGGCCGATGTATCCGGCAGTCGAGGGCTTCAAGCTGGCGACCAGCCGTGATTGGAGCAGCGGGCCGTACATTCCCCTGATCCAGCTGGCGCTGACGATCGTGATGCTGGTCGTGGCGCTGCTGGTCTTCCAGCGCCGCGACGTGGTTCTGCGCGATCAATAAACGCTGTTTCTACCTGAGCTAAGCGGGCACGTAGATTCTCGATCTGCGTGCTCGCTTTGTATTTGTGCATTTCAGCGAGTCGAGCGGCTCTGCCGAATTTTCCCGCGTATGATCATATGACGATTGACAAGTTTTTTACGAGTCAGTATAATTGCGCCTAGCCCAGACCACAAAATTGTAGTACTATGGTCATACATGATCTGTAGGCCATCGGCTCGACGTTGTGGCTGGCAGTTTCCGGTCTCGCTTTCAAGAACTCGCTACACCCTCCTATCCTGAGCGCTCCTCATTTGTATGCATAGCTTGTGTCGGTTCATCTGCGATCGCAAGATCGCGGCTATTCCAATCGGCGGAACGCTTCACTGAAAGGAGTTTGGCTGAGCTTGTTGGCCGCTGATAGCCTGATCATTTGTGATCTGTGCTACCGGCGAGCGAAACGACGGCGGCAGATCCGTGCTCCTCAACAACAAAGAAGGAACAAAGAATAGCCGCACAGCGCCTTTGTTCTCTGTTCTCTGCTCTTCGAGTACCGTCACGCTGCTGCCCGCCCTGGTTAACTGTCTCATCCTCTAACCTAAGGATCAGTTCATGCCAACGAACGATTCCCATCCAGATTTCGAAGCCGTGTCCAGCTCAGATATGCAATCTTCACGACATCGCCGCCGCTCTCGGCTGTCGCTCCTGCGGCTGCACGTCCAGCAAAGCAAGACCGGATCGCGCCTGTGGATGCTGGCGCTGACCCTGGCCTTAGTTGTTGCGCCGTATGCCAGCGCGTTTGCGGCACAGGGCGGCAACAGGAACCAGCCAGTGGACAACTTTCAAGGCGAAGCGCACGGGCATAAAGATCGCGATGCGCGGCGCGGTACCAAGAAACCGACCGCCCAGCAGGAGGCGCTGGTGTCCAGCGTCGGCGGGCGCGTGCGCTGGAATGAGTTTGGCACACCGGCCGCGCTGAGTGTGGATACCGGCGTGCTGGCCAGCGGCCTGTCGAGCGATCCGGTCGCGGCGGCGCGTGAGTACATCCGCCAGAATCGCGCGCTCTACAAGCTTTCGGAGCAGGATGTTGCCAATCTTGAGCTGATCAACAACGCCGCGATCGGCGCCGGCAACGCGGTCCTGTTCCAGCAGCGCTTCGGCAACCTGCCGACCGCCCACGACGGCATGATCACCGTCGGCGTGGCGAACGGCCAGGTGACGTTTGTCTCGTCGTCGATCGCGGGCAGCGCGGGAGTGCCGCCAGCCGCCACAATCGCCGCCAAAGATGCGGTGCTCACCGCCGCCGCCGACGCAGGCCATCCGCTCACCGTCGATCAGGTCACGGAGATCGCGGCTGAGAACGGCTACCAGCGCTTCTCGATCGCCGGGTTCACGCATCCGGCCTATGTCCGTCTGGCCGCGCTGCCCACGCCGCAGGATGGCGTGCGCTCGGTCTGGGATGTGACGCTGATGGACAACTCGGACGTCGATCCGCTCGGGATCACAACCTATGTCGACGCGCAGACCGGCGCTGCGCTGGTCAGCGAAGACCTGGTCGATTATCTCGAAGACGATCCGCGCTGGCGAGTCTTCCCGACCACACCGCCGCTGGACTACTCCACGACCGACACGCGCGAGCTGTGGTGCGCCTCGGTGGTGATCAACTGTGACCGCGACCTGAGCGTCGCCAATCCTGCGCCGTTCGCCTGGGACATCAATCCTGCTACCGGCACGCCGACCTACACCACGCTCGGCAATAACGCGCGCAGCTTCGAAAAATGGAACCAGACCGGCGGCGTCGGCACGGTTCCAGCCACGCCGCGACCCGATCGCGAGTACACCTACGCCTGGACCAACCAGTGGCAGGAAGCGCAGTGCAATCCTGACGTCTTTACCTCGCCCACGCGCAACGACATCGACGCCGCGCTGGCGAACCTGTTCGCGGTGCATAACCAGATGCACGACTGGTCGTACCATCTGGGCTTTACTGAGCAGAACTACAACATGCAGGTCGACAATCTGGGCCGCGGCGGATTGGGCGGCGATCCCGAGCAGGGCAACGCGCAGGCCGGCGGTATCGTCGGTGGGCCGCCGAGCTTTGCGGCACGCAATAACGCCAACCAGAACTCGCCGCGTGATGGCCTGCCGCCGACTACCAACATGTACCTGTGGCAGCCGAATCCGGCGATCTTCTACGGCCCCTGCGTCGACGGCGACTACGACATGACCGTGATCGGCCACGAGTACACGCACGCGATCAGCAATCGCATGGTTGCCGGGCCGAACTCGGGCCTCACCGGCGATCAGGCCGGCGCGATGGGCGAGAGCTGGTCGGATCTGGTGGCGGTCGAGCAGCTCAACGAGTATGGCTGGACTCCCGCCGGACCCGACGCCAACCCGTGGGCGGTCGGCTCGTACGTGACCAGCGACAAGCAGGCGGGCATCCGCAACTACGGCATGAACAACAGCCCGCTGAACTACAGCGACATCGCCTATGACGTCGTGGGCGAGCAGGTCCATGCCGACGGCGAGATCTGGAGCGCCACGAACTTCGACATCATGCAGGCGATGGTCGCGCGCTATAACGCCGCCTATCCCGCCAGCGATGACGCGCTTCAGGCCAGCTGCGCCAATGGCGATCGCCCCGTCGAGCAGTGCCCCGGCAATCGCCGCTGGGTACAGCTGGTCTTCGATGCGTGGCTGCTGATGGCCAACGGTCGTGTGAGCATGGTCGATGCGCGTGATGCGATGCTGGCGGCGGATCGTCTGCGCTTCGGCGGCGCAAACCAGGATCTGCTGTGGAACGTTTTCGCCAGCCGTGGCCTGGGCAAGAACGCCTTCAGCGATACCAACGGCGACGCCGATCCGATCCCGAGCTTCGAGTCCGATTACGCCGCCAACGCGACGGTGCGCTTCCTGCCCCAGGACGGCAACGGCAATCTGATCCCCAACGCCAAGCTTTACATCGGCCACTTCGAGGCGCGCGCGATGCCGGTCGCGGATACCGATCCGGCCACGACGCTGACCAATGAGGTGCGCATCGTCCCCGGCACGTACGACCTGATCGTTCAGGCGCCCGGCTACGGCATGAAGCGGGCTAGCCTTGAGCTGAAGGCGAACCAGGTGCGCGAGTTTACCGCCGGCCCGCTCTTCCCCAACGTCGCGGCCAGCGTTCGCGGCGCGACTGCCAGCGGCGACGGCACCAACCAGGCGGCGCTGATCGACGAGACCGAGGCGACCAACTGGGCCTCGCTGGGCTCGCCCGTCGCCGGCAAGCAGGTGACGGTGCGGCTCGATCCAAGCCAGCAGTTCCACACGGTTCGCCGCGTGCAGGTCAGCGCGATGCTGCGACCGGCAGAGGGCACGGACGCCGATCCGGCGCAGAACCGCTACTCGGCGCTGCGACAGTTCGAGATCCTGACCTGCCAGGCGCGATCCGGCGTGGATTGCAGCCAGGACTCGCAGTACGTCTCGGTCTACACCAGCCCGGCCGACGCCTTCCCGGCAGTTTCGCATCGCCCGCGCTCGCCGCACCTGATCCTGCGCTCATTCGACGTGACGCAGAGCAAAGCGACGCACGTGCGGCTGAAGGTTGTGACCAACCAGTGCACGGGCGGCCCGGATTTCATCGGCGAGAAGGAGAACGATCCGCGCGTGATCAGCGATTGTATCACGGGCAGCGATCAGGACCTGAACGTCCGCGCGGCCGAGCTGCAAGTCTTTACGCAGTAGCGCCAGGCAAAAGATCGACGGAAACGGCAGGGGCGAGCGCTCCTGCCGTTGTTTTGTGTTTTGTTCCTTATGTATTTCCGGGAAATGTAAAGCCTTATCACAGCTTACAAATGAGTTGATGCTCTGTAGGAGCGTGATTCATCACGCCCAAAACACCCGCTGGCTAGGGCTCAATTGCGTTGCTCATGTTTGTGGAGGGGCAGATCGGCCAAGATGGGGGGAAACCTGGCCGGACAGGTGGTTATGTGGATGCGGAGCCGTTGCGAGACGCGGCAATTTCGGACGGCGAGACGCGGCGATCGAGGCCGGATGCCGGATCGGTGGGCTGCTCTGTGACGAACAGCGAACGATCAGGCGGCGCGCCGGGCCTGACCACTGGCGGCTCGCGCTGCGTGTGCAGCACGCGGTGCGCTTTCAGCGCGACCTGAAGCGCCAGCATCTCCTCGGCGCACTCCAGGTTGATCCCGTTGAGCTGGCTGATGCGGCGCAGCCGGTAGAGCAGCGTATTGCGGTGGATATGCAGCCGCTCGGAAGCCTGGATCAGGTTGCCCTGCGCCGCAAAGTAGGCCTCCAGCGTCTCGATCAGCGCGGCGCGGTGATCGCGGTCGTACTCGATCAGCGTGCCGAGCGTGGCGTGATAAAAGCTCCACAGCTCCGGCGAGGAGCGCAGCTCGAACAGCAAGCGGTAGATATGCAGATCACGAAAGGCGACCAGGCTGTAGGGTCCGAACAGGTGCTGGCCCAGCGCCAGTGTTTGTGATGCCTCGCTGTAGGCGCGCTGCCACTCGCCGATCGTCGACGCGGGCTGGCTGATACCGGCGCTGATCGCCAGCTCATCGGCCAGCAGCCGCACGATCTGCCAGGCCTGCTCAAGCTGCTCGTCGGTCGGCAGCAGGCAGAGCACATGTTGATCGTAGAGCACGTGCGGCGCGGTCAGATGCTGACGCCGCAGCAGCGCCTGAAGCCGATCGCGAATGTTGGCCGCGCTGAGCGTGCCGTCGGCGGAAGCGATCAGGAGCGCGGCGTGCGGCTGGTGCAGGTTATAGCCCAGCTCGGCGGCCTGCTCCTGAAGCGCGATGAGATTCGTCGGGCCGCCGCTGATGATGCTCTGGAGAAACTCGCCGCCCACGCGCGCCTCAACCGACTCGACGGCCTGCTGCTTGGCAAGCTCAAGATGCAGCGCGGCGGCAGCCTGCCCGGCGGCGGTATCGTCCCACTGGTCAAGGCTGCTGCCCGACAGCGCGAGATAGCCCAGTGTCGTCGTGCTCTGGCCCACGCGCTTCACGATGAACGGATGGCCGTTCAGGCTGGCGTCGGCCAGCTTAGCAGGCCGCAGCTCGTGAAACAGCTCTTTGCTGGACTGCGTGCCAAGCTGGTAGAGTAGCTCGCCCGCCGCGCTGTAGAACGCCACCGGCCGGTCTGTCGCCTCGTGGATCGTGGTCAGCAGCGCCTCGATGCCCGCGCCGCCGGCGACCTGGAGCGTGAGCGCGTGGTAGAGCTGCGCGGCGCGGCGCTCGATTTGCAGCTCGGGATTATCGATCAAATACAGGACATCGCGCTCGGCAGCTTTGAGGTTCGATCCGTCCGGCAGCTGGAGCAGCGGCAGATCCCACGTGGTCGCCGCCGCGATCGCCGCCGCGTCCAGCGGGCCAATGTAGGCGATCGCGCCGACCCGCACCTCGCCCAGCCGCGCAACGATATTCGGCAGCGTGAGATGCTCGTCCAGCGCCAGCGCTTCTTTGAGCGAGAGCAAAACCAGCTCGCCGCCACGCAGGGCGGGAAAGGCGGGCGGTGTGACGCGCAGGCTCACGGCGTAGCTGATCGGCTGCCTTAGGCCGCGCTTGGGAGTGAGCAGCCGCGTGCCGGGCGGAAGTGCCAGTCGCAGGAGATCGCGAAGAGAACAGCTATTCATATGGCAGTGACAGGAAAGCGAGGAGTTGGCAGCTGCCCGCTCCTCGCTCGCCGGTTTCCTTTCTATGCTGGTGCGCCATTCGGGAATCTGCCGCGCTCCTGTCGCCAGGCGTTCGAGATCCCAGGCTCTGTTCGTGTCTCAGGCCGTGCCCGATTCCCGGTCCGATTCGACGAGAGCTATGCGTCGTAGTACATGAAGAACTCGTAGGGATGCGGGCGCAGCGCGAGCTGAACGGCTTCCCTGGACTGCTTGTAGTCGATGTAGGTCGCGATGAGATCCTCGGTGAAGACGCCGCCCTCAAGCAGGAAGGCATGATCCTCTTCCAGGGCGATCAGCGCCTCGGAGAGCGAGGCGGGCGTGCCCTTGACGTGCGCTTTCTCGGCCGCCGACAGCTCGTAGATGTCCTCGTCCATCGGCGCGGGCGGCTCGATCTGGCGCTTAACTCCGTCGAGGCCGGCCATCAGCATCGCCGAGAACGCGAGATACGGGTTGCACGTCGGGTCCGGCGCGCGAAACTCGATGCGGCGGGCTTTGGGCGAGGACGAGTACGTCGGGATGCGCACGGCGGCCGAGCGGTTGCGCTGCGAGTAGACCAGGTTGATCGGCGCCTCAAAGCCGGGCACCAGGCGGCGATACGAGTTGGTCGTCGGCGCGCAGATCGCCAGCAGCGCGGGTGCGTGGGCCAGAATGCCGCCGATGTAGTGGCGGGCCATGTCGCTGAGCAGCGCGTACTTGCTCTCGTCGAAGAAGAGCGGATCGCCGTTTTTCCACAGGCTCTGATGCGTGTGCATGCCGGAGCCGTTGTCGCCAAAGATCGGCTTGGGCATAAAGGTTGCGGTGTAGCCCAGCTCGCGCGCCGTCGTCTTGACAATATACTTGTACAGCATCACCTGGTCGGCCATCTCGACCAGCGGCTTGAAGCGCATGTCGATCTCGCACTGTCCGGCCGTCGCAACCTCGTGGTGATGCACCTCGACGTCGATGCCGGCCTCGATCATCTTGAGCACGATCTGCGAGCGCACGTCTTGCAGCGCGTCGGTGGGCGGAACCGGGAAGTAGCCTTCTTTGTGGCGGGGCCGGTAGCCGTGGTTCGGGCCGCTGTTTTTGCCGGTATTCCAGGCGGCCTCGTCGCTGTCGATATAGTAGTAGGCGCTGTTGGCGGTTTGATCGAAGCGGATGTCGGAGAAGAGGAAGAACTCAGCCTCGGGGCCAAAGTACGCGGTGTCGGCGATGCCGCTCTCGTGCAAGTATTTTTCGGCCTTCTTGGCCACATAGCGCGGATCGCGCGAGTAGGGCTGCCCCGTCAGCGGATCGCGAATATCGCAGACCATGCTGAGCGTCGGAACCTTACATGCCGGGTCGACGATCGCCGTGCGCGGATCGGGGAAGACCAGCATGTCGCTTTCGTTGATCACCTGAAAACCACGGATCGACGAGCCGTCGAACCCCAGTCCCTCCATAAAGTCGTCTTCTGAAAGCATCGCCGCCGGAAGTGAAAAGTGCTGCCATGTGCCGGGCATATCCGTGAACTTGACATCTACCATCTGGATGCCCTGATCGCGGATCATCTGGAGCACACCCTTGGCATCGAGTTGTCGCATAGTACGCCTCACCCTGCAAGTGAATAGCCGACTGCTCGTCCGATTGTGCATAGTTACTAAGCTTCGACGGATAGCCATACTATAGTGAGGAGTCATGCGGTGCGCTAGTGTTAGATTTCCCAAACTTTAGCGGGTGCCTTTTGTATACTTTGCACAAGCAGACTGGCAAAGGCAGGTCGTGATTCAGGATGTTGAGGGGAGTTGTGCGAAACGTCTATATCGCGGAGCCGGCAGATTACTGCTGGAGCGGCTCCGCAAGTGTGGCGACGATGCGCTGGAAAACGGTATCCCAGGGCCGCGCGGCGATCGCGGGAACGCCAAGCCGCGCAGCCTCCTGGAGCAGCCATTCGCTGTGGCGCCAACTGGCACGCGCTCGTTGGAGCTGCGCCTCTCCTTCGCGTGCCCGATAGTTATGGCCGATCTGGCTTTCATCGTCTTCATAGATGAAGATCGCGCGGACACGTCCAGCCGCCGGAATCGCATCGTAGGCGGCCTGTACCGCCAGCGACGGCAGGATGAAATCGCCTTCCAGCACAATCGGGGCGTTGCTCTCCAGATGATTGGCAATCACCAGCTCCAGGGCGGTGGCCATGACCTGCGAGTACTTGAGCATGAACGCAAGCTGCTGATCTTCGCTCATGCGCCGCGCCTCGTCGTGATGTGTTCGCCAGTAGTGCAGGACTGGCTGGTGCTCGGGCGTGGTCATGCGCTCCAGGATGACCTGAAAGTCGTCGACCTCGGTAATGCCCACGCCATAATGTTGGGCCAGCCGGTAGCTGACGCTGGTTTTACCGACGCCGCTCGCTCCGCCAATCAGCAGCACATCCCATGCTCGTGATCGCTCCATACGGCGAGTATAGCAGAAGGCTAGCTCAGAAGGGGATTCCGTGTTTCATGCCTTCCTGCTATACTGAGCGGGCAATCCTTTTGTGCTTGCTCAACCCCCCTCACTCAATCGATGCGGTGGCTTGTAGAGCGCCCCGTTTGCAAAACGCTTTGTGCGTCCTTATCAGCTCTATAGCAACCTGTCTCTACCGTCGGCCTTGCCACTGTGCGCTTGCCTTTGATCGTCGTTCGATTTTGCATAGGTCAAGGAGATCCACATGCTATCGGGAAAAGTGACCGATCAGGCGGGTACCGCCATCGCCGGTGTGACGGTTGAAGTGATTAATCCCCTTACATCCGCAACCGCCGGCACGACCACCACCACAGAATCCGGCACGTATGAGCTTTCCATTGAATCCGGGATGTACTACATCCGGGTGACGCCGCCGGCGGGAAGTCGTTTTGTGCCGTTCACATCGCCTAATCGCTCAATGACTGCCGACGCCATCATCAATGTTGTGCTGGTTTCCCCGGGATTAGTGGTGCTCAGCGGGCAGGTGCTGGACGCAAATGGTCAGGGGATTGCGGGGCAGCGGGTAGAGCTCAGAAGTGGGAGCTACGAGATCTTTCAAGTCACCGATGCTGCCGGCAACTACCGCTTCCAGACCGCACGCGGGAGCTATCACCTAAGCATTAGTGGCTCCAATCAAGCCAGTGATGAGCGCAACGCGCCAGGCGGCTATCACCTGACCACGAACGTTACTCCGCTTAAGCTGACCAAAAACATGTTGCTGGATCTGCCACTGCCCTGTAAGCGTGTGGCCGTTCATGTCCAGGATTCACGCGGTAACCCGGTTGCCAGGACCAAGATCGAGGTGAATAACCCGAACAACTTTAATCTACGCCTGGGCAGCTTCTCTGCATACGGCAATTCCTTCTATCTCACCTATCCCGCCTTCACGAATGTCAGAGGAGATGCCGTGCTCTGGCTCTTTCCAACAGAGAAGATTATGACCTACACGTTTACTATCACTCCGCCTGCCGGCACGCCGTTTGAGATCTTCACGGTGTCCAATATCACGGTGACCGAGGACAAATCCGAGATGATTGTGCTCCAGTATGACGACGCGCCGCCCGCCGGGAGGGCAGCGCTGAATCCACGGGAATTGTACGGATGACCGGACACGGTGAGCCTCGCGGTGATCGCCCAGACAGCTGGTTGCGCCGGGCCTTCTGATCCGATAGAATGGCTGGTATTCCACCCTGTTGTCAGAATATACAGAGCAAAACGATATTCCTCTAAAACACGCGTGAGTAGGCGGAAATCAGGATGCTGCATGTAAAGGTTGAGGCGGATCGCATCAGGATCGGCGAACGGCTCGCCGTATCGTTTCAGCGCACGCTGCGTATCCCGGATGACGGACGCGAATATCCGCTCCCGCCGGGACTCGGCTGCTTCCCTGTGCAGCGCGCCGCAGACTACGCCGATCGTGTTCCTGCCACCTGGAACCGGCCGCACACGTTTTTTATTCCTATGTACCAGCGCGAAGCCGTGTGGCTGTCTTTTCACGGCGCCGCCTGGAAGCCCAACGCCGTGAAAGTCGGCGTCGGCAACATCAACGCGATCTCCGGCGCGGCCTGGGATCTGCCCCTGCACAATGAACCGCAGGATTACATGGTTTGTCCACCGCAGCCCTGGCTGGACGGCATCAACGCGGGCGATAGCTATATTCGGCAGTTTGTCGCAATGCCGCTGGGCCAGGGCTACACGGTCGAGGGCCAGCTGACCGGCGTGGAGGAGGTCGGCGGGATGCAGCTGCTGGTGTATGAGCCGCGTGCGGGCCGCTTTCCCGATCAGCCACCGCCGTCGTTCTTACGTGCCGGGATACCACCTCCTGCTCCCGGTGCGCGGGGTGGATCCGTCCAGGCAATGGGCATCGCTGCGGGCGGGAAGATGAAGCAGCGGATCTATCCCGACCCGTACGGCATCGATACCTGGGATCTCGATCAATTCGCCAGCATTGTGGTCCATATCGTGAACGGTGAGCAATACCAGGCGTTGACCGGGCTTGAGCCTCCGCCGACGCCGGTCAGCGCGCAGACGTACACACAGTATGGACTACCCTGGTTCGATCTGTATGACGAGGCACTTGGGACGATCGCTGCCGCCGGATCGTTAGCACAGGTGTCATCGGTGCATCAGCAGGACCAGGCCCGTGGACAGGTCGCCGGCGACGAGGCGTCGGTGGAGATTCCCGAAGCCAATATTAAAACTCTCAAGCCGCAGCAACCGCACTCCGAAGGGATTTAGGTACTGGAGGAAACCATGAAGCTAGACGAAGCCTTCGCGCGTCTCAACGTCGTCGTCGACTTGATTCCGCGCAGCCTAAGCAATCGGCCGGGCACGGCAATGCATCCTACCTTCATCACCATCCACAACACCGCGAACAATTCCCCGGACGCCGATGCGCTCATGCACGCTCGCTACCTGAAAGGCGATGATGCTCGCCGGCGCAAAGTTTCCTGGCACTTTTCTATGGACGACACACGCTGCGTGAAGCACCTTCCCACCAATGAGGTCGCCTGGCACGCGGGGCCGGCCAACACGCAGTCGATCGCGATCGAGGTGTGCCAGAATCAGGGCATCAACAAAGCCGAGGCGATCTCCCGCGCCAGCCTGCTGACTGCCGTCTTAATGTCGTTCTATAACATTAATGCCGATCATGTTGTGCCGCACAAGTTCTGGACCGGCAAAGATTGTCCAGAGGTGATCTTGCGCGAGCCGGGCGGCTTCGACGCATTTCGTCGCCAGGCGCAGGATTTTCTGATGCAGCTTTCGCAGTCGGATGAAGCCGTCGAGCGCGCGGTGAGCGAGATTGTGGACCCGTTGCCCCCGCTTGAGGACGTGTCCGAGGATCGCGGGCTGCCGCCGGTTAGTGGAACGCTTGAGGAGCGAGTCGCCCAGCTGGAGCAGATCATCGCACAGATTGCCTCTGATCATGTTGCGCTTCAGAATCAAACCTATGAAGCCGACTAAAGTAGCCTGAGCAGCAACTGCTCCAAAGCCACGATCTTCAAAAGATCGTGGCTTTCTGTTGGCCAGAAGTGGTGGCCAGGTCGCCGCGTGTCAGTTGACGGATGTTGCAGCAGGTGTCAAAATCTGTTTACATAAACGTTGCAGCTTACATTGAATCATCAATTGTTCTTCCGAGGAATCGCTCCCATTCTGTAGCAAAAATTGGGATTCTCGTGAGCTTGTGGGGGGCAAGTGCAACGTGAAGACTCCTGCCTGGATGCTCACCAGCGGGCCAGGTTACCCAAAAATCCTGCCGACGAGATCGAGGTGCGAGATGAAGATCTGGAACGTTTTGTCTCGACGTTAGGCGCTACCGGATCACACCCTACGGCTTGTACGCCCCACTTCCCGGTATAGCCGGCGCTTGCCGCTCATGGTCTCGGGTCAGGCAGCCTGCTCCACGATACGCGCTCGTCGCTGCCGGGTCAGACCGTGAAATACGTCATTTGTGGCGCCGCGTCGGGTCCGATCCACGATTTGCGCACGAACCGGTGACGGCGCATGAGCTCGACTGCGGAGTATGCCTGGTCGCGCTGGGCGCCGAAATCCACGATTGAGAAGAACTGTACTCCCGCCATCTGGCTGATGACCCAGTCGTTGGCGTTGGGAAAGCCAATCGTAACCTGGTAGGCATCGGGATCGATGTCGAGGCCGGAAATGCCGGCTAGCGGGCCGCTCGGCGGCTGACCGTTGCTCAGCAGCATCTCGAACGGGCCGATGCGCTGGATCTCGGTGATGCCATAGGTGACCATCATTCCCATGGCGGTTGCCGCATCGGCCGGCGAGTTGAATCTGCGAATGATCGTTGCTCCATCCATCAGCGTTGAGCCGTTGACTGTCAGGTTGCCGGGATTCACCGCCTGAACCTGCGGCGCTACCTTCTGGACATTGCCTGGATCGGCGCCCGGCTGCTGCGGATTCATCTGAGAGGCCGTGAGCGTGACAGAGCTACAATTCGCGGCGATGCTCGGTACCATGTTGCCCTGGTGCGTGCTCCCTGGAGCATCGAACCGGCGCGTCTCGGCGATGTCGGCGAGCGAGAAAGCGAAGGCAGCCTGTTTATCCCGATCATTGATGCGTCGGCGGAGCGCCGCTTCGCAATCGGCCTCGGTGCCGGCGGTGGCAGACAGATTCTTGATGAAGTTGTAGTAGGGCACGAAGTGCCGGTTGTGAAGCTGCTCTAGCGCAGTCACATGCTCCATCTCGCTGTTGTGAATGAGCTGCTCATACGCTTGATCGGATGGGTGGCCGCGCAGCGTGACCGGGATGCTGGCCTTGCCGGCACAGTCCCGCGGATTGTTGAGGGCCGCAGCCGGTAGTCGTGCCTGCCAGCCTTTGGCCGTCGGCGGCGTCGCTTCGATCACTTCGGTCGACGTTTCAATGCCGAACTGCGGGGCAAAGCGACAGCTGATCTGTCCGGTCACAAGGCCCGGCGCGTGGACGACGTTGGCCGGCCGCAGTTGCGTCTCAAGCAGCGATATATTCGTCGCTAGGTCCGGCCCGTCGATGCGCCGCCCATTGACGATCAAGGTCGTGAAGCCGGCGGACTGGTTCAGCCGCAGACGATCCAGTGGATTGGCCTGCACGAAGCTAGGCGGTTTTTTGAAGCGAACGTTGTTGGCGGTTTGTGAGCGGAGCCACTGCGCGTAGCCGGGCGTGTACTGTACTGCGCCAAGGCTAGGCCCGCCTTCGCCCGCATACTGCTGGCCGAGGCGCTCGTGGATTGTCTCCGTGTCGTGTTCGATCCCGGCGAATGGCGATCGCTGGAGCATTCGTGGAGCGGTGCTGCTTGCTTGCTGGAGCGTGTGTGTCAGCTCGTGCGCCAGCAGGTGACGGCCCGCGCTGCTGCTCTGGGCTCCTTCGTTCGCTCCCAGGACGATATGTGTTCCCACGGTGTAGGCGCGAGCACGCAGCGCGGCTGCCGAATCTGCCGCCCGCGCCCCGGTATGGACTCGCACACGGCTGAAATCGTGCCCAAAGCGCGGCTCCATAAACGCGCGTGTTTGCGCATCGAGCGGCTCGCCAGGAGCGCTGATCGTTTCGTAGACGCTGGCGGGCGCGTGTATTCCAGCCACAGCCGCGCTGGTGCCCTGCTCGGCGAGCCGGCTGGCGCGACAGGCAGAACACGCGCCGTCCTGGTTGGCGCTCCCGCTACAGGAGCAGCGCGGCGCGCCGGATGCGGCCGACTCAGGCATGCGCATCACCTGATCGGCGATGTGGTCGGCCTCCTGCTCGTGGAGGTCGCCCGGCTGGCTCACCGCCAGACTGGTCTGAGCACCTGCTTGCGGGCCAGGCAGCATGCCGGGAGACACAGGAGACCAGACGGGCCGGTGATGCTTGCCCATTCGCTGGACAGACGCCGGCGCGCACGCTGGTTTGATCGCGTGCTTAAACGTACTCTTCACGCTTTCACACCTTCAGCATCACCGAATATGGACTCGGCTGCTATGACTTGCTCCGGCAATCCCGAAGATACCTGGCTTCGGAATATTCGATGTTGGTGTGGAACGTAGATGATGCGTCCATATCAAAAGCCATGCTGTCATCACTATCCTGGACGCAGCTTAAGTATAATCCTTCCGTCAAGCAAGACTGCCTCGGCGGGATGGCTTAGCTCGGATGGGAGAGCGTGGCTTTGGGCGGCAGAAGATGCGGCGCTCAGGTGATCGGCAAGCGCTGCGGGCAATAAGTCGGCGTCGGCAAGAGAATGAGCTAGACAGATGAGCTGGTTACACCTGTTCTCCAGGCTGCTCGACTTGCCAATGATTCTTAACCGCGATGGCCTCCTGCGCGCCTGGCCAGGGTGGTATGGTTGCTATCACAAAACGCAATGGTGCTTGTCCAGTATTGCGAAACTGGAAATGAGTCCCAACCGGAATATTTAACGATTTGCCGGGACCAACCTCATCGACCTCCTCATGTTCACCCCATTTGCGCCATACTTCTCCTTTGCCCTCCAAAAAATACCAGATCTCTTCAACTGTTTGATGCATAACCGCCGAGGAGATTGTGTTCGGCGGCAACGTGCAATGCGCTAAGCCCCACCATTCACACCTGCCAGCAGCCGAACCTCGGAGAAGTCAGGGGCCAGATAATCGTACTTTTCAGGGAGTAAACGTGCTTGAAACGCGGTGGCATACGGGAGAATCTCCCTGGAGGTTTCCCCTTGCCCAGCTGAAACAATTTGAAAACCCTGTGCTGAGTCGGCAACTGTATCGTAGATGACAAACGTTGCCGCTACATCTTGCTTAGTCAACGGGCTGTACCCCATCACGGTGCCAGGGTTGATCGTCAGCGTCGATCCGATACGTTCAACCTTAAACACATGATTGTGACCGTAGCACACGACATTGGCACGAAGTCGACCAGCGTCGTCGGCGCCGATTCAATGAGACAATCTATCAAATTATAAGCCTTTTTCTAAATGTTGCCTATACCAGCTAAATATCGTCCATTCCAGGTAAAATGTTGCTTATACTACAATTTCACAATTTATATAAGTCATCAACTGTCAATGTTTGGATATGACGTTAATGTATAATATGATCTTAATATAAATCTGAAGGATTGACTAGTTAATTTGAGGGTTATCGAGTACAGGCATACTTCGTTGTTTGCAGGAAGCTCGGTCTTAATGATACAATGTCCATGTTACATGCAGTTATGAAATAATGCAAGTCCCCAAAATGGTTCGATTCTTCGGCCTGAACTACGCGGAAGGTCAGGCTGCTGAAGAAGCGATATAGCGCACACTGGATCGTGCTCAGGAGCTGATCATGGATCGGGATCAACACGTGAATCTGACGACGTACAAGGTGGTCGTTAACCATGAGGAACAGTATTCGATCTGGCCCGTGGATCGGGAAAACGCGCCAGGCTGGGCTGATGCAGGCAAAAGCGCTACCAAAGCCGAATGCCTGGAATACATTCAAGCGACGTGGACGGATATGCGCCCGTTGAGTTTACGTAAGCAGATGGAGTCGCTTCAGTAGGCAACGCTGGCACCATCAGCCGCATCAGATGCTGAGCCACACTCGGTTATTCTGCATTGGGCTCAACCTTGACTGGCCCCGCCAAACTAGCTTTGCAAGGAACCTGGAACCATGCTACGTAGACTCTTCGCCGTATGTGTCGTCAGCTGATCGGCCATGTGCGCAGGCTCCGAAGCATGGCGCTTCCATGAGCGACGTGATGAATCTAAGCTCATATGGACAAGGCTATCAAGGAGTGGTATATGACCTTTGAATCGATCTCGGTTGTCCTTCCCCGGCGACGTGATTGGTCTGCGTTCGGGTGGCTCGCCTTTGTGCCGGTTCTAATCCTCTTGTGGATCGGTACCGCCTGGGCGCTCCCTCCGTTCCTGGCCGGCTTCACGCCGCGTGTCCAGGGATTGATTACAATTTTTCTGGGCATTTTTATCGAGGCGCTGCCGTTCGTCGCGGCCGGCGTGCTGGTCTCGTCGATCATTGCGCTCTTTGTCGGCGATGAGCTGATCCAGCGGTTCACTCCCAAGGAGCCGTTCAGTGCCGCGCTCGTCGGCGCGCTGCTGGGGCTGGCGTTTCCAGTCTGTGAGTGTGGCACAGTCCCGACCACCCGCCGGCTGCTGCATAAGGGCGCGCCGCTGCCGTTCGGTGTCGCCTTTTTGCTGGCCGCGCCGGTCATCAACCCGATCGTCATCGCCTCGACCTACGTTGCGTTTAACGGCGATTGGCTGATGGTCGGCGGACGGATCGGGCTTACCCTGCTGATCGCGATCAATGTGGCGCTGGTGCTGAGCTGGCTGCCGCGCTCCGAGGCGCTGCTTGCGCCCGGCGTAGCGCACACCGACGACGGCTGTGGCTGCCAGCACACACACAAACGCTCGCTGGCAGGAGTATTCCAGCACGGCGCCGAAGAGTTCATCGAGATGAGCCGCTGGCTGGTCCTCGGCGCGCTGCTGGCAGCGACTCTGCAAACCTTTGTGCCGCGATCGATGCTACTTGGGATTGGCGATGGTCCCATCGTTTCGGTCGTGGTGCTGATGGCGCTGGCGGTCGTGCTTTCCGTCTGCTCGACCGTGGATGCGTTTCTGGCGCTGGCGCTGAGCCAGGCGTTCGGGCCCGGCGCGCTGCTGGCCTTCCTGGTCTTTGGGCCGATGATCGACATCAAGAGCACGCTGATGTTTCTTACGACGCTGTCTGGCCGAGCAGTTGCGCTGATTATTGCGCTGGTCGTGCCGCTAGTGCTGGCCGCAGGCATTTCGATTAATCTGCTCCTGATGAGGTAGGACCATGCTTCTGCGCCGCATCCCATCCTTGATGAACTGGACTGCGCTGATCGACGGCTGTTTGCTGGCCGGCATCGGCGCCATGTTGCTGCGGAAAACCCTTGACGATCAGCTGCCGCTTTATATTCATCCGCGCTACACTTCACTGGTGCTGGCAACGGCTGTGCTGCTGATCGTGATCGGTTTGTTTCGGCTGTGGCAGGCCGGCGAACAACCGCAGCCGCTGCGTGGACGGCTGAACATGTACGGCCTGCTGCTGGCTCCGCTGCTGCTGGGCGTGCTAATTCCGGCCAAGCCCGCCGGCTCGGCGCTGGTCGATCTGCAACAGATGAACAACGTCGGACGCGGCTACCGTGGCGTGACGACCTTTGTCGGCGATGACTCGTCCAGGTGGACGCTGCTCGATTGGCTGTTTGCCCGCTACACGCTCACGACCGAGGAGGCCACAGGCAAGCCGGTGGATGTGGTCGGCTTTGTGTATCGCGATCCTGAGCGCCCGGCTACCGCCGACGAGTTCTATGTCGTTCGCTACACGCTGGCCTGCTGTGTCGCCGATCGCACCAGTGTCTCGCTCCCGGTGCAGTGGGATCAGGCGGCAGCGCTGCCCAACGATCAATGGGTGCGCGTGATCGGGACGCTTGATGTCCGCTCCAGTGATGGACCGCCTGAATGGATTGTGACAGAAGCGCGCGTCGAGCCCGTCGCGCAGCCGAGCGAGCCGTATCTGTATCCCTGATGGAGACGGAGATCGCCCTGAAGCCTCTGGCTGCGGCCTTTACCAGGCGTGTCAAAACCGCCCCACAGACGATCACAATCTGCGCTGCCGTGGTCCACGGGGCGCGGAGCCGGATCAGCTTAAGTATCACTCGATCAGTGAAAGGACCGCTCGCTCATGGAAGCGCGTACGTCGGAGAATCAGGCAGGCTTTGTTGTCCCCACTACCACGCTCACCCTGCTGCTGCTGGCGCTGCTGGTGTTTCTGAGTATCTACCCGATGGAACCGCCGCGCGTGGTCGGCGCCGATGCAGCGCCCACGGTCTTTTCGGCAGAGCGGGCAATGCAACACGTCCAGGCGATCGCCCAGAATCCACGGCCGGTCGGCTCGGCAGAAAATGCCAAGGCGCGCGACTACATCGTGGCTCAGCTCACCGGCATCGGCCTCCAGCCCGAGGTGCAGACGACGGACGTGACGCGCACGCTGCGCAATGGACAGCAGTCGTCGGCGACGGTGAGCAATGTCCTCGCGCGGATCGAAGGCAGCGCCAACACTGACAGCGCGGTTGCTATCGCCGGCCACTATGACAGTGTGGTGCGCGGCCCCGGCGCCAGCGATGATGTCGCAGCGGTGGCGGCGATGCTCGAAACGGCGCGCGCGCTCCAGGCCGGCCCGCAGCCCAGCAACGACATCATCTTGATCTTCACCGATGCCGAAGAGCGTGGTCTGCTCGGCGCGCAGGGCTTTGTCGATCGGCATCCCTGGGCGCAGGACGTGAAAGTGGTGCTCAACTTCGAGGCGCGCGGCACCACCGGCCCGTCGTATATGTTCGAGACCAGCAATAACAACGGCTGGCTGGTGCGCCAGTTCGCCCAGGCCGCGCCCAACGCCATCGGCTACTCGTTCACCTTCGACATTTATCGCCTGCTCCCCAATGACACCGACCTAACCGTCTTTCGCGCCGCCGACAAGGCCGGCATCGGCTTTGCCTTCATCGACGGCTACATCCATTACCACCTGGCCAGCGACAACATCGCCAATCTAAACCCGCGCAGCGTGCAGCACCACGGCACCTATATGCTCAGCCTGGCGCAAGGCATGGGCAGTACCAGCCTCGACACCGTCGAGGAGACTAATCGTGTGTATTTCAGCCTCTTCGGCCTGATCGTCCACTACTCCGAGATCTGGAACCTGCCGCTGCTGATCCTCACGACGATCGCGTTTCTGGCAGTGCTGGTGCTGGGCTTTCGTCGTCGTCGGCTGACCGCTAAAGGGCTGACGGCGGGATTCTTCATCTTTCTGCTGGTGCTGATCGTCACGCTCGCGAGCATCTTCGGCTTCTCCTACATTCTGCTCCCGATGGGCGTCAATCCGATCAACGAGCTCAACGGCGCGACCTACAACTGGAATCTGTTTGCGATCAGCTATATCTGCCTGGCGCTGGCGATCACGTCGGCGCTCTATATCATGTTCCGTAAGCGCGTGCTGTTCAACAATCTGCTGGTCGGCGCCTGGCTGTGGTGGCTGATCATGATGATCGCCACGACCTTTTTACTGCCGGGCACCAGCTACCTCTTCACGTGGCCGCTGCTGCTCAGCCTGATCGCGCTGGCGGTACGCTTCCGCGTCGCAGACGAGGACGCGCCCCGGCCAACCCTTGTGCTGGCGCTGCTGCCGGCGATCAGCGGCATTCTGCTCTTGATACCCTTGATCCGTGGCCTGTTCGTCGCGCTGTTTCTGCCGCTGTACGTGCCGGTGCTGCTTTTTGTGGTGCTGCTCTTCGGCCTGCTCCTGCCGCATCTGACGCTGCTCACCCGGCGTTATCCCTGGGCGCTGCCGGGAGCGGCGCTGGTGATCGGGCTCAACCTGTTTATTTTTGCAGCCCTGACTGCTGGAGTGGGAGCGTAGCCAGAACGTCAGCTGAGGCTAGCGAAAGATCGGGCTATGGTAGCATGTCAGCTGGCGCTCTGGATCAAAAGCAACACATGCCCCTTGACGGGCAAGAAAGAGTAGCACCATGCTGTATTCGTCAATCAAGCCCGGCCAGCCGTGGCTGGATACCGATGGGAAGCGCATTCAAGCCCATGGCGGATCGATCATCGAAGTGGATGGAACGTTCTACTGGTACGGCGAGAACAAAGAGAAGACCATTCCCGGCAGTGGAATCTGGCACTGGGGGATGCGCTGCTACGCGTCAGCCGACCTGTACAACTGGGAGGATCGCGGCCTGATCATTCCACCCGAGCCGGACGATCCTACCTCGCCGCTCCACCCCGCCCAGATGGTAGACCGCCCGCATATCATCTACAACCGCATGACGCAACAGTATGTCTGCTGGCTCAAGATCATGCACAAGGACCAATCGCAGACGTCGACCGTGTTAGTCGCCGATTCGCTGCTGGGACCGTACCGCATCGTTCGGACCGGGCTGCGTCCCCTCGGCATGAACGCAGGTGACTTCGACCTGGTGGTCGAGCCCTCCGATGGCAAGGCCTACTACTACTTCGAGCGCGTACACAGCGAGCTGATCTGCGCCGACCTCACCGCCGACTACACCGATGTTACCGGCTACTACTCGACCCACTTTCCGCAGCCCTACCCGCCCTACGTGCGTGAGGCGCCGGCCCACTTCGTCCGCAAGGGGCTGCACTACCTGTTCACCTCGGGAACCACCGGGTATTTCCCCAATCCGTCCGAGGTTGCCTGCGCGAGGTCGTATCACGGTCCGTGGACGGTGCTGGGTAATCCCCACCCGGACGATCCCGCCGCTACCTCATTTCGCTCTCAGATCAGCTCGGTCTTCAAGCACCCGCACAAGCAGGATTTGTATATCGCGCTGGCCGATCGCTGGCTCCCGCAGAACACGTACGATGGGCGGACCGTGCAGGCCTGGTTCGCCGCCCGCTTCGGTGGCGAGCCGATCCCGCCGGACGTGCCGCCGCGCGACATGCCGAAAGATCCCGATACCTCGATCGCCGACTATGTGTGGCTGCCAGTACGCTTTGATGGCGATATGGCCTACCTGGACTGGAAAGACGAGTGGCGGGTTGAAGACTATTCATGAGCAGGAATCATGGCGAGCAGGCGGACAGTGGCGCTCGCGGAGATCGTAGGTAGGCTGCTCAGAGGTAAAGAGCAGCTCTCGCTGTTCCCAAATGGCAAGCTCTCAGCACGCGATCGCGCTACGAGCTAATCTTCCTCGGTCGGCACCGGAATGCTGCTTAGCGGAGCAGCGCTGCGGAGCGGTCACGCAGGACGCGCTCGGCCTCCTCTACGATGCGCTGGACGATGGTGCCGGCCGGCTCAAGGGACGGGATCAGCCCGACGGCGACACCGGCGCTGATATCGACGACAGCCGCATCGCCGCGCTGGGAGGCCGCCTCCAGCTCGCCGCGCAATTCCGCCTGTCGCTCCGCAATGTCTCCCGTGCGTCCCTCCCACGCGGTTGTGAACGCGTTGCGCAGCACCCGGTCGGCGATCCCCTCTGGAAAGGGCGCGCCGCGCACCTGGTCATAGACGCTGGTCCGCACCGTGTCGTCGGCGGTTGCTGCCAGGACCGCCTGCTGTTCCCAGGCTCCACCGCCCCATTCATGGCTGGCCACGAATCGCGTCCCGAGCCAGCCGCCCACCGCCCCCAGGAGCAACACGGCGGCGAGTCCCCGGCCGTCGGCGATGCCGCCCGCAGCAACCACGGGAATGCCCGCGACCGCGTCTACCACTGCCGGCACCAAAGCCAGCGTGCCGGCCAGGCCGGTGTGCCCGCCAGCCTCGGTTCCCTGCGCAATGATGACATCCACACCGGCTCGCGCCGCGCGGGTCGCCTGCGCCACGGTCTGCACCTGGGCAAACACGCGTACGCCGCTGGCATGGGCCGACGCGACGTACGGGGTTGGATCGGCGAAGGAGTGGTTGATGGCCGCGACACGCTCCTCGATGGCGACCTGCACCAGATCATCGATGTCGGGAAACGAGGAGATAAAGCCCACGCCGAAGGGGCGGCTGGTCCTGGCGCGCACAGCGCGGATCTGGTCGCGGAGCCAGTCCGGCCCGCCGCGGCTGGTCCCGCCGATCATGCCGAACCCGCCCGCAATCGAGACTGCGGCTGCCAGATCAGCGGTCGCGGTGCCAGCCATCGGGGCATTCAGGAGCGGGTAGTCGATTCCTAAGATGGCACACAGCGGCGTGGAAAGCATGATCATCTCCCTTGCTGGCCCACAACATATCCTACGCTCGGCGCAGTATAGCATACAAACTTTCCGACAAGCCTGGCGCTCCAGCTTACCGATTCTGAAGGAATGCTGGCTAGTATGCTCCCCTTACTTCACAAGCTGTTTACACGCGAAGAAAAGCATGTTATTATCCTGCATACCAGTTGACACGTGTAAGCATACACGAGAAAAGTTACGCGTGTAAGTTGAAAGATTCTGGTTCGCATGCTCCTCTTTGCTTCGGAATCTATGCTGCGGCATGACAGCTGCGCCCTGGTGAGCATATGAAACGACCGACACAAGTTGATGTAGCGCGGTTAGCCGGGGTTTCAAGAGCTACAGTTTCTTATGTGCTGAACGGTCAAGCGGATGGCCGGGTGCCGATCTCTGAAGAAACTCGTCAGCGGGTATTAAAAGCTGTTGCGGAGCTAGACTATGTGCCGGACGCTCGCGCCCAGGCGTTGCGATCCGGTAGCACAAAAACGATCGGCCTGATCATCCCGGACATTCACAACCCCCATTTCTGGGAGGTCGCCGATGGTGTAGAGCAGGCAGCTTCGGCCGCTGGCTACCACATCCTCCTATCGAGTATTCCACCTGGAAAGAAACACACCGAAGATATTTTCAAAGACCTGTCCCACCGGCGCATCGACGGGCTAATCATGGTGCCGAGTTTTATGTACCAATCAGAGGAGGCCCAGAAAACTCTGGTCTACCTGCTTAACCGGGGCGTCCCGGTGGTGGGCATCATGGCGGAGCACAGCGGGGCTAACTACAATATCGATCGGGTCATCTCTGATTATCGAAACACCACCTTCGAGGTGATGGCTCACCTGCTGTCATTGGGGCACCGGCGGATCGGTTTCATCTATGGAATCGACGTGCCGGATCTGGGAAACGATCGGTTGTCTGCGTATCGGGAAAGCTTGCAAGCTGCCAGCCTACCACTTGATCCCGAGCTGGTCGTTCACTGCGGCTCGGCCATTGAAGACAGCTACCAGGCCGTCCGGCAGCTGCTTGGATTGCCCTCGCGTCCTACCGCGCTGCTGGTGATTAATGATTTTCTGGCAATTGGCGCGCTGCGAGCAATCGGCGATCTCAACCTCCAGGTGCCCCAGGACGTTTCTGTATTCGGCTATGACGATATTCCACTGGCGAACTATCTGATACCCCGGCTCAGCACCGCCTCCAAAGATGGCAAAAAAATGGGACGCGAAGCCGTGCGGCTCTTGTTAGGTCGCCTGCAAGACCCTGACCAACCACGCCAGGAAATGCGGCTTCCGGCACGCTTGATTCTCCGTGAGTCTACCGGACCTGCTCCCGTGTAGTCAGGGTGGGACGAGTGGCATCAACATCAGGTGCAGGAAACCCGAAGATGGGAGGTGCGCATTGAAGCCAGTATCAAACCGTGAAACAACCGGGTTATTCACGGAAAGAAGTTTGGTGGGGAGCCGGAAGACTCGCATCGTCACGTTTATCAGGCGCAACGCCGTCGCCTATATGTTCCTCACGCCGTGGTTCCTCGGTTTCTTCGTCCTTACGCTGTACCCAATGCTGTATTCGCTGTGGCTCGGTTTCACAGATTATGACTTCACCAAGCCCGACTCAACGCAATGGGTCGGTCTCGGCAACTATGTAAAAATGTTCGGGCCGGTATTCGGGCTGTCTCAGTTCACCACCTCCACAGGTGAGGTGATGCGCGTCGATCCGTACTACCTGAAGTCGCTGTCTGTGACGTTTACCTATGTGTTTGCGTCTGTGCCGCTGAAGCTGATCTTCGCGCTGGCTGTGGCGATGCTGATGAATCAGAAGCTGCGTTGGATACCGTTTTACCGCGCTGTGTACTATATCCCCACGCTTCTCGGTGGGTCGGTGGCCGTCGCGGTGCTGTGGAGAAAGCTGTTCGAGCGGGACGGCCTGGTGAACAGCGTCCTGGAAACCATCGGCTTTACCAACCTGCCCGGCTGGATCACCAACCCCAGGTACGCGCTCTGGACGCTGGTTCTGCTGTCGGTGTGGCAGTTCGGCTCGTCGATGATCATCTTCCTGGCGGGGCTGAAGCAAATCCCGCAGGAGTATTACGAGGCGGCAAGCGTCGACGGCGCGAACAAGCTGCGGCAGTTCTTCGCTATCACCATCCCCTTGCTCTCACCAGTGATTTTGTTCAACCTGGTCATGCAGATGATCGGTGCGTTCCAGGTGTTTACTCAGGCCTATATCATCGGCGGCGGCGGCGGCGGCGTGCTCAACTCGACGCTGTTCTACACCCTCCACCTGTATATCCAGGGCTGGACATACCACGAGATGGGCTACGCGTCGGCGATGGCGTGGGTGCTGCTGCTCATTATCGGGGTGTTCACGGTGATTGTCTTCAGAACATCGGACATGTGGGTGTCATATGGGACAGGAGAATAACATGAAACCCGGCACGGTTGTCCGCCCCAGGAATACCATGAAAACCGGTACGGTTATCCGCCATACGTTGAGCCATCTGTTTATTATCGCTCTGGGGCTGCTGATGATCTACCCCATCCTCTGGATGATTGTCAGCTCGTTCAAGCCCAACAATATGATCTTCAGCGACACCGGGCTGATACCGAAAGCTGTGACCATTCAAAACTACATCTCGGGGTGGAAAGGCTATGCGGGTGTGACCTTCGGGAAGTTCTTCCTCAACACGCTTCTGATGTGCATCGGGGCGGTCGTCGGGAATCTGATCGCCTGCACCATGGCGGCGTACGCGTTCGGACGGCTCAAGTTCGCAGGCAGAAATGTGTGGTTCGCCGTGATGATGATCACGCTCATGCTCCCGGCGCACGTCACGATCGTGCCGCAATATATCCTGTTCAACGCGTTCGGATGGGTGGGAACGTTCCTGCCGATCATTGTGCCGAAATTCCTCGCGCTTGACGCGTTCTTCGTTTTTCTGCTCGTGCAGTTCATTCGCAGTCTGCCGAAAGAGCTCGACGAGGCGGCAATTATTGACGGGGCCAGTCCATTCGGGGTTTTCATTCGGATCATCGTACCGCTCGCGACTCCTGCGCTGGTGACCACCGCGCTGTTCACGTTTCTCTGGACCTGGGACGACTTTTTCCACCACCTGCTGTACCTCACAAATCCGCCAGTTTTCAGCGTGTCGCGGGCTTTGCGCACGTTCGTCGGCGACTCGGGGGCAGTATCCAACTGGGGCGCCGCACTGGCGATGGCCACGCTGTCGATGATTCCCCCGTTTATCCTGTTCTTCAGCTTGCAAAAATATTTTGTGGAGGGCATCGCGACGACGGGACTCAAGGGGTAGCTCAATCCCAGCAGGAGGTGCCTATGCAATGATCGTAGGTGATGTATTTCGGGCGTATCCGTTGAAACTCTATACAAACTGGAGCATTGAACGATGAGGAAATTCCGCATCATCACACTCTGGGTCCTGCTCGCAATGATGCTCGCGTCCTGCGGCCAGTCGGCGCCAACCTCCGAGTCGACGCAACCAGCAACCAGCAGTCCGGCCCAGGCTTCACCCAGTAGCTCGGCCCAGGCTGCCGCCGCGTCAAGCGAGGCTGCGCCCAGCGCGTCAACCCAGGCTACTACCGCGCCGGCAGAGGCTGCGACAGAGCCGTCCCAGGCTGGCGGCGCCGAGCTTCCCGCCTACGCCGGTAGCTCCGCTGAGCTTCGCTTCGGCTGGTGGGGTAACGAAGATCGCGCTGCCAAAACGCAACAGGTGATCGATCTGTTCCAGACGGCGTATCCCGAGATCAAAATTAATGGTGAGCCGAATGGCGGCACGGCCGATCACTTCCAGATCGTCGATACACAGCTTGCGGGCAGCAACGCCCCCGACCTGATCCAGTTCGGCGGCAACTGGCCCGATTACCAGCAGTACCTTGAACCCCTCAACCAATACCTCGGCAAACAGCTTCTGATCGATACCGCTGAGCGGTTTGACCAGACGGCGCTGAGCCCAGGGACGGCGGCCGATAACAATCTGTATTGCGTCAGCCTTGGCACAAACACGCTCGTCCTCGCCTACAACCGGACGATGATTGAGACGGCGGGGGTCGAGCTCCCGAAGGACAACCTGACCTGGGATGAGCTTCTGGCTTACGGCAGGCAGCTGAAGGGAAAACTCCCCGAGGGTGTCGCGCCCTTCGTGGACAACAGCACGAACCAGGCGAACTACCTCAGCTACTTCTACCGCCAGCAGGGCACTCCGCTCTGGACGTCCGACGACGGCGGCAAATCCTACGCCACGGTTGAGTCCGCCAGGAAATGGCTACAGATGTGGGCGGATATGCGCGCGGAAGGGCTGATCCCTGACGCGGATACTACCGCGACCTACGCCGAAGAAGGGCCGGATACCTCGGCGCTCGTGGCGGGCAAGGCGGCGATCGCGTTGATCTGGAGCAACCAGGTAGCAGGCTATCAGGCGGCCATGACCGACAAGATCGGCGTGACGACGCTACCCGTGGGCGGCGAAAAGTCGTACGCTATCCAGATGAGCCAGTGTCTGGGCATCAACAAGAGCAGCCAGAACAAAGAGGCGGCGGCACTGTTCATCAACTTCTTCGTCACCAGCCCCGAGGCGGGCGCGGTACTCCAGACCAACCGCGGCGTTCCTGCCGCGCCGGGCGTACGTCAATCAATCTCCGGCCAGGCCACCGAGTCTGACGCGGCGGTGTACCAAATCTACGATCTGGTTGCCGATCGCACGATTCCGCAGGACCCGAATCTGCCGAACGACCAGGAGTTTGTGAACGAGCTTGAGCAGATCGGTCAGCAGGTAGCGTTTGGTCAGTCGCCGGTTGACCAGGGCGCTGAGGCCTTGCAAGGATTGATCGAGCGTCTGGCAGTCAAGTAACGTCCGGCAACCGAGGCGGTTACGCAAGGCGTGAGGTCTTACGACCCCGCGCCTTTATATTCCTCGACCCCGCGATTGGTTAACGGAGGAACATCGACAATGGCAATCGACCGCGCGGCCCTGGTAGCTCGCCATCGCATCATCTTGACGCGTCCAGACGCTATGTCGCCGCTCTCGGTCGGCAACGGCGAGTTTGCCTTTACCGCCGACATCACCGGCCTGCAAACCTTCTCCGAGTTCCACTCTCAGGGCACGCCGGGTGACCAGGCTAGCTTCAGCATGCCTATTGCTACTCAATCACAGTGGGGCTGGCACACGATGCCCAACCCGGAGGACTATCAGCTAGAAGATGCGCTCTCAGGGTATGAGACTGCGCGCGGGCCGGTCACCTATCCCGACGGCTACGAGGTTATAGCTGCTCGTCGCGGCCAGGGAGACCACGCGGCCGGAGCATGGCTGTATAACAACCCGCAGCGGCTCGACCTCGGCCAGGTCGGACTGGATTTGCGCCATGCCGGACCGGACGCAACGCCCGCGCAGATCGGCGATCTCAGCGCGACCGAGCAGACGCTTGACTTGTGGCAGGCGTTACTTTCCAGCAGCTTCAGCTTCGGCGGTGAGCCGGTGCAGGTGCTGACGGTGGCGCATCCTACACGGAGCCTGATCGCGGTGCGTATTGAGTCGCCACTGATCCGGGATGGCCGCCTGGCGGTGAAGATCGCGTTTCCCTACGCCTCCACCGGCTGGGCCACGGCAGCGGACTGGTCAGCGCCGGAGCGACACCAGACCGCCTATGTGCTCTCGGCGACTGGCTGCACCTTTACCCGCACCCTCGACGCCGACCGCTATTACTGCGCCCTCGTCTGGACTGAGGGCGGCGCGTTCAGCCAAACCGGCACACATCAGTACCGGCTCGCAGCGCCAGGGATGGATACGCTCGAATTCAGCATGGCATTCGCGCCGGCGCCCATCGGCGCTGTGCTGCCCTCGTTCGATGAGACGCGGGAAGCTGCCGCCGCGCACTGGGCCACGTTCTGGCAAAGCGGTGGCGCAGTGGACTTGAGCGACTCGTCCAACCCGCGCGCGCCCGAGCTGGAGCGGCGGATCGTGCTGTCGCAGTACCTCACCGCTGTACACTGCGCCGGCAGCCTGCCCCCGCAGGAGACCGGCCTGGTGTGTAACTCCTGGCACGGCAAGTTCCACCTGGAGATGCACTGGTGGCACGCTGCGCACTTCGCGCTCTGGGGCCGCCCGCACCTGCTGGAGCGCAGCCTGCCCTGGTATCAGCGCATCCTGCCCGTCGCGCAGGCGACCGCGCGCCGACAAGGCTATCGTGGGGCGCGCTGGCCCAAGCAGGTTGGCCCGGACGGTCGCGAGACTCCCAGCACGGTTGGTGCCTTCCTGATCTGGCAGCAGCCGCACCCGATCTATTACGCCGAGCTACTCTGGCGCGTGCAGCGCGACCAGGAGACGTTGGAGCGCTACCGTGAGCTCGTCTTCGAGACGGCGGAGTTCATGGCCTCGTTTGCCCAGCGGTCGCCCGAGCTCGACGACCAGCGCTACATCCTCGCGCCGCCGCTGATCCCCGCCCAGGAATCGTACGGAGACATCCGAACCACCGTCGTCAACCCGACCTTTGAGCTGGTCTACTGGTACTGGGGCTTAGAAACGGCGCAGCGCTGGCGCGAGCGCCTTGGGCTCCCTCGCGATCCCGCGTGGGAGTGTGTGAAGAACGGGCTCTCGGCGCCGATACCTCGCGACGGAATCTACCCGGCCATTGAGACGGCGCCCTACACGATCCGTACTGATCACCCGTCGATGCTGATGGCGCTTGGATTCCTGCCCCAGACGCCGCTGATCGATCCCGAGATCATGCGTCGGACGTTGGAAAGCGTGCGGCAGGATTGGGACTGGCCGAGCACCTGGGGCTGGGATTATCCGGTGCTGGCCATGTGCGCGGCGCGGCTGGGCGACGCTTCGGGTGCGATCGACGGGCTGCTGATGCCTATGCCCAAGAATACCTACTTGCCTAATGGACATAATATGCAGGTGCCGTCCCGTCTGCCGCTCTATCTGCCGGGCAACGGTGGACTGCTGGCGGCAGTAGCGCTGATGGTGGCCGGCTGGGACGGTGGGCCGGCGCGGGCAGCTCCCGGCTTTCCCGACGACGGTACGTGGGTGGTGCAGGCCGAGGGGTTAGCGCCGCTGCCCTGACAGCAACCGGGAGCTTGAGAACGGACCATTGTTGTATGTTTACACTTCAGGGCAGCTGAGAAACAACAGCCGATGACGTGCGGGATCGCGGGGCCTGCCGCCTGCGGATGGTCCATTCAGCCATGGCGAGATTAATCACCCAGGCCGCGCCCATCAGGAGTGCTCGGCTGAGCTCACTCGGCGGGCCGGCGATCATTTCTCCGGCCATCAGAGTCAGCATCTGCGTGCCCGCGCCCAGCCCGATCGCGTAGCCGCGCGTCATCCACGCGCGATGCCCGATCACGTCCCCACGGCGGATCGTGGTGAAGCCGAGGACGATCGACACGACCATGCCCGAGCCAAATAGGAGCCGCAAAGCATACAGTAGCTCACCGTCGCCGTCCGGTGCGGGATAGAACAGGGTCATCCACAGCCCTGAAAAGCCAACGACGAGTCCACAAAAAGCCACGAGCCGCCCGGCGACACGGTGCCAGCCCGGCCTGCGTCGCCGGAAACCGTTTGCGAACTGGAACGCGCCCAGCAAGGCATACACGCCGGCGCTCACGATATGCAGCACGACGGGCAGGGGTGCGGCAAAGAAGCGCGCATTCGCCGGTGTGATCTCCGCACCGTAAGCCAGCTGGACCAGGCGCACGACGCCGAAAGTGAGCGGTAGAGCGCTCAGAAGGAGCAGCGTGGCGATCATCCACGCCGCCGAAGGTGCTTTGACCGGTGCTTTGTTTCGCTGCGATGGCGGTTTCCCTGCCTGATCGCGCTGCGGCATATCGGAGGCGGGACTTGGCTCAAGGGTATTCGCGTTCATGTTCAGCTCCCTGGACGAATATCTGCCTGCGTTTCATTACGTGTTCTGAAGCGCGCGGGCAATCTGATGAGGCGTCATCACCAGCGGTGGCAAGTGAGACAAGCGGCCACATGACCGCTTGTCCACGCCATGCCTGGCGAGCTTACTCGGCTGCGGGCTAGCCAAGCTGAGGGCTTGCCCGGCCTGGGATGGGTTCTGCGGCGTGCTCGCGCCGCTCCGACCAGAGCGCATAGCCCAGCCAGGCCAGCGCGAACCCCATCGGCATCGCCGCCAACCGCTCAAGCTGATGCGGAAGCAGCACGCCCATGATGATTGCTAGCGGCCCCGAGACGGCAAGCAGTCCAGCTGCCCAGCGCGGCAGGATGCGGGCGCGGAACAGCGCGATGCCAAACAGCAGCAGGCCGAGCAGATACAGCACCGTTACCAGCGAATAGACCATTGCGAAGGCTCCGAGGCTCATCGGGCCACCAGCCCCACTTGCCATCCCCATGACACTCTCCACAAACGTCGGCGCCACAGTCGTCAACAGCGGCAAGATCAAGGGCTCGACGAATGAAAAACACATTTGGACCGCATAGAAGATGCTTAGCAAGAGATAGCCGGCCAGACCCAGCCACCCGGTCTCTTCCACTTGCCTGGCGTAGAGCCCGGCAATCCCGAACAGGCCAAAAAGGGACATGATCGTCTTAAAGGAAGTGATGATGATGAACGCGCTGGTGTTGACGGACGAAAGCACATCAGGCGGATGGATCGGCTGAATCCCCGCGAAAATGATTCCGGCCACCATAGCGGATACACCGGCCCAGCGGATGAGCTTCGAGGTGGTGATCTTCGGCGTGCGCCCGCTGGTGTTGGCTTGAAGCACCGTGGTCTGACGAGTGGCGTTCATGAATTTGCCTCCTTGTTCGAGCGATGATCCGTCTCCACATTGCCGTCCGGTCCGTTCGCCGGTTTGGGATCAACCTGATTGACTGCGATCAACGGCAGGCCGAGATCGCGTATCTTCCTGAGCACGCCATACAGCGCGGCCTGATCGACGAGTGGGCCGGCGAGAATGGTTGTTCCGTCGCTTGCGTGGGTGAAGCTCAGGCCCTCAAACCAGCCGGTCCAGCGGGCATCAAGGTGTCCCTTGAGGCGAATTTCGTAGCATCCAGGCTCGTGATGCTCTTCCGTCGAGATAGGTGATTCACTCATGCTGCGCCTCGTTCGGGTTATGCTTGTAGGTGCATCTCCACCTGGCTGCCTGTGTTTCTTGCTTGATCCGAAGATACTCGCTCATCTGGTGAGCAGGCATCACCACATGTGGTGATCGATGTGGTGATTGATGATGCGAGAGGCTGTGAGACACAAAACAGCCCCGGCAGGTAGCGTGACAGACCTGCCAGGGCCGGGGTGATGGTTGCGGCCAGGTTAGAGCAGCTTCAATTCTTCGGCCCGGTGGACCGCTGCCCGACGGTTGTTCACGCCGAGCTTCTCGTAAATGTTTTTGGTGTGGGTCCGCAGCGTATTCAACGACACCATCAGCTCGCGCGCGATGTCTGGGCCACTCAAGTCGGTGCCGAGCAGTCGCAGCACGTCGAGCTCACGCTCCGACAGCGGCTCAATCAGCACCCGATTGGAGGGCGGTCTGGCCGCAGTCTTGCCGAAGGCGTTCAAGAGCTGATCGCCATAGCTCGGTGCGATGCCGTGCTTCGCGGCGTGTTCCAGCAAAGTGCCCATGGCTGGACCTTCGTCCACAAAGATGCGGACATAGCTTTCCGGCTCAGCCAACGTGAGAGCGCGGGAGAGCGGCATAAGCGCAGCCGCGGTGTTACCCTGCATATGGTGCGCCAGCGCCTGGAGTACCAGGATTTCGATCACGCTGGCCATCCGCTCGCCTGATTCTGCTGCGTGCAGGAGGCGCTGGAGCAATCCCATTGCATCAAGCATAAAACTCTCGGCAAGGCTGCTCTTACCCTGGGCCAGGAGCAGCCTTGCCAGGGTAATGTGCTCGAACTCGCGCCCATAGCTGAGCTCGTCCTGCACGGACAGGCCCTGCGCACGCGCCCAGTCGAGCGCTTCACTCAACCGTCCCTGCGCGAGCCGCACACGTATCTTCAACGCTCCGATCGGACGCACGTTCGGCGAAAAGTCACTCATGTATAGCCGATCGGCCTCGTCGAGCAATGTGAGGGCGCCGTCCAGATCGCCCTCGGCCTCCCGGATGCGGGCCATCGCGACACGCCAGCGATAGCGGTTTTGCGGGAACCCGGCGTGCTCACCCAGATCCTTGCTTCTCAGCAGGTGCTGTGTGGCGGATTGCAGATCGTTACGCTCACGCGCAAGGCCACTCATACCCACGTAGATGTCTGCTGTTCCTCGCGGGAGTGGCGCGCCCTGTGAGCTCGCCAGCTGCAATGCCTGCTCGTACGTGCGCATGGCATCGCGCAGACGACCTTGCGCGATTCGTATCGCAGCCAGAGTAATTGCGCCGTTGATTGCGTCGGCGATGTTTCCGGCCTTGCGCAGACTCGCCATGCCAGCGGCAAACGTCCGGTGAGCTGTCTCCAGCTCTCCACTTGTCCAGGCTGCGAGGCCTATGAACCCGGCCGCCCCGCCGCGCGTCAGATGATCGTCTTCCGGTGCGAGGTTGAGCGCCTGCTGGGCATAGAGTACGGTCGCCGGCACATCGCCTCGCGCCAGGGCCATTCCGGCGCGGGCAATCGCGATCGTACCCGGGAGCCGCCGAAATGCCTCATCGTCCACCACGACCATATCCGCTGGCGGGACATCTGGCTGCGCACGCCTATCTACTGTCGTATCCAGCCAGCGCTCGGCGGAGAGCAGACGCTCCTCAACGCCCTCGAACACGCCGCTCGACAGCAACACATGTGCATATGCAACGCCGAGCACGGGCCTGGCCTGAAGCACCTCGTCGGGGAGCGCGCGTAGCCAGCCAAGCAAGGTGGCGTCCTGTCTGCTCTGGCGTATGGCCGACCATGCCAGCTCGACCAGATCCGCCACGCGCGCGAAATCCTGGGCGGCAAGCGCGTGGCGGATCGCATCGGCCAGCAAACCATGCTGCTCATACCACGCGCTCGCCCGTCGATGCAGCACCGCAAGCTGATCGGGTTGCTCGGCCCGCAAGTGCGCGGCGAGCACCTCGGCGAACAGGTGGTGATAGCGATACCACTGGCGCCTGTCGTCCAGGGGAATGACAAAGAAGTTGCCCCGATAGAGCGCCTCAAGCTGCGCCTGGCCGCGCTCCTGTCCAGTGACCGCATCGCAGAGCGAACCATGCAGCCGGTCGAGAATTGACGTTTGGAGTAAGAAGCTGCGGACGGCTTCGGGCTGACCCTGAAGCACCTCTTCGACCAGGTAGTCCACAATGTACCGGTTGTCGCCGGCAAATGCCCTGACGAACTGACCGATGTCGTCGCGGCCGTGCATGGAAAGAGCCGCCAGTTGTAGACCGGCAATCCAGCCTTCGGTGCGGCTCTCCAGGGCGTCCACGTCCTCCGCCGAAAGGTCGAGACCCATAACTTGCTTGAGAAATGCGGCGGCTTCGGTCGTGGTAAAGCGCAAGTCGCTTGCGCGCAGCTCGGTCAATTGGCCGCGTGCGCGTAAGCGGGCCAGCGGAAGCTGTGGATCTTCACGGGTGGTGATAGCCAGGTGCGTCTGGCGTGGCAGATGATCGAGTAGAAACGTGAGAGCAAGGTCGACAGGTTGAGCATCAATAGCGTGGTAGTCGTCAAGAACGAGGATCAGCGGATCTGGGACGGCGGCTATCTCGTTGAGCAGAGCGGTGAGAATCGCCTCAGGTGGCGGCGGCTGCGGCGATTGGAGCACATCTAACAGCTCTTCGCCAATAGCCGGCGCAACCGTCCGTAGCGCGGCGACGAGGTAGGTCAGAAAGCGGATCGGGTCGCTGTCTGCTTCATCCAGTGACAGCCAGGCGACCGATCGTCCACAACCAGCTAACCATGTGCTGACCAGCGTGGTTTTGCCAAAACCGGCGGGGGCAGAGATAAGGGTCAGTTTGCGGTGCAGCCCCTCATTCAGCCGCGCGATCAGGGGGGAGCGCAGCACCACGTTCGGTCGCGGTGGCGGGAGGTACAGCTTCGTGGTTAGAATGGGCGTAGACATAGAGCAATTATATCGCTTCTTGTCGCCGCCCACGCGCAGAGAAGCTTGATGGTTTCCTCAGTCTTGGGTAACCCACGCCAGCGCTCATCCACCCCATCAATCGGCGAGCACGAGCGAAACACACCGGATAGTGTAACAGTTTACAGCCTGAGTCCTCGCCTCTGCTTCCAGAGCAGAAAAAGAAGACTTAGACGTTATTCAAAAAAGCAAGGAAAATACCGGCTGGTCTTGCTTAGCTATTTTTGCTTCGACGGGTTTTCGGGCATACGATGCCGTGATGCGCGCTCGATCAGCTGGCGTAGCTCAGGGTTTGAAAGATCTTCAGGTTTTGTGATCTTCGTATGCCGTAGCAGTTTCCCCGGACCCTCCAGCAGCTGCCTCGGATCTTCAAGCTCGCTGCCATAGTTGAAGCCCAGGTTCACGTGATTGGAGTGGAAGGCGATATAGCAGAAATGTTCCGACATCTTCTTCGGCCCCACACCATACCCCACAACTCGCTGTCGTGGCCAGGGAACTTCTACAACATTCGGCATAACATCCTGGATCAGTGCCCGTGTACGGATCGCCAGATCGCGTACTTCCGGGGTGCAGCCTTCCAGAATTTCATAAAAAGCTGGCGGCTTCCTTCTGCGTGGTGTGACCGTAGGTGTCACACAGTTTCAGGACAATCACAGTATGAAGCTAATTGCCCAACTCAAATTGCAACCCACGCCTGATCAACATGCTGCCTTGCTGCGAACGCTGGAGGTTGCGAACGCCGCGTGTACGGCCATGAGCGAGACCGCCTGACACACGCAGACCTTCCGGCACTTCGATTTGCACCGGCTGTGTTACGAGTCGTGCCGCTTAGCGTTTGGGCTGTCGGCCCAGGTGACGGTCCGGTGTCTCAGCAAAGTTGCCGATGCGTACAAGCTGGATCGTACCGCGCAGCGCGTATTCAGGATGCATGGCAGTATTGCCTATGATGATCGTATTTTGAGTTGGAACCTGCACGCACCGTCCGTCAGTATTTGGACGGTGCATGGGAGACAGTCCATACCGTTTGTTGCAGGTGGGCGGCAGATGGACCTCTTGCACACCCGCAAGGGTGAAACCGACCTGGCCTACGTTAACGGTCAGTTTTACCTGCTGGCGGTCTGCGACGTGGAAGAACTCACGCCGGTGGATGTGGACGGCACCTTGGGGGTGGATCTTGGCGTGCAAAACATTGCCGCCGATAGCGATGGGACCATCTATAGCGGCAAGGCCGTTTTGGGCGTGCGCCACCGCCGTCGCCTGTTGCGCACCAAACTCCAAACCAAAGGGACAAAATCCGCGACGCGCAAGCTCAAACAGTTGAGCGGGAAAGAACGGCGCTTTGCAACCGCGATCAATCGATCGCCAAACAGCTTGTGTTGCTGGCGGAACGCACGAAGCGGCAAATAGCGTTGGAAGACCTGACGCATATTCGCACGCGGATTAGGGCTAGAATGCCACAGCGCGCAACCCTGCATAGTTGGGCCTTTAGGCAATTGCAACAGTTTATGGCGTATAAAGCGCGCCTGCGCGGTATCCCTATCCACTTCGTTGATCCTCGCAATACGAGTCGGACCTGTCCGACCTGTGGGCATTGCGCCAAAGCAAATCGCAAGACTCAAGCGCAGTTTTGCTGCGTATCGTGTGGCTTCGCTGGTCATGCGGATACGATCGCGGCGTGGAACATTTCACGTCGGGCGGTTGTCAACCCGCCGCACGCATCAGCCTATACGGGCTAGGTGCAAGCCCAGCCCCTTGAGGTTGGGTCGTTGACTAAATCCGTCGCTCATACGCGTTCCTTCTTCCCGTTCTGGTCAGAGCTAATTCCTAAAAATGTGGTGGTCAAATGTAGTTTAACGTCAATTCGGGATAACGGCTTCAAGGCACGGAAGCCCATCAAGTCGTAACGATGGTTTCTTGGGCTGATAACAATACGCCACGAGGCCTGCGAGCAAGTTGACGACAAAATTGATCGGGCTGCGATGCCGCGTGTGCTCAATTTGCGAGATGTTTTTGAGCTGGTCGAAGATGCTCTCGATAATGGCTCGTTTGCGCAGGAGGAGCTTGTCCGCCAGAGGCATCAGTTACTTGGCCATATTCCGCTTCCGATGTGTAATCAACTGAAGGCCACGCTCCGTGAGTAAGTGCCGAAACAACGCTTGGCACAGATAGCCTTTGTCGCCAAACAGCTTGCCGTAGAGCCGCTGCGCGAGCGCGGGAACGGGCTTGCGATCATCCGTATTGCCAGGAGTGAGTTGCACGCCGATCAGTTCCCCGCGATCGTTGACCACTATATGGAGCTTAAAGCCATAGAACCAGTCGAGCGAGGTCTTGCCACGTTGGGCGAAGCCCGCAAAGATGTTGTGCTGCTTGCGGCAGCGGTTATGGCACACGGCGAGCGCGGTGGAGTCGATGAAGGAGATGCCCGTGCATGTGCCAAAGCACGCGCTCAAATACGCGCACAATGGCACCACGATCGTGGGGATCAATTCGACAAAGCGCTGGTAACTGACCAGCTGCGGAACCTCAGCCCGCAAGTGCGCCAACACATACTGGCAATAATACGCTTTGAAATCCCGGTAGTGGGTCTGATGGAAATGGATCACAATGGTCAAAATCTCGCTGGTACTCAACTGGCCGCGTCGCTGACGGCGTCGGTTCCCGGCAGCCAGGAACTGGTGCTGCCACTGCGGTTCAAAGCGCTGACAGAACTCGTCGACATGGCAGAAAAGTTCGAGTAAACTCATGGGTGGCCTCCTTCGATAGGCGCTTGTGGTGTGGGAACTCCAAGCATACCTGATCGAAGGAGGTTCCGTATCCCGAACTGACGTTAGTAGGAGTGAGAGGACTTGAACTTTGACATGGCCCTGGACGTAGCCCAACCAGTCTTGACAACCAACACTCCATCTGGTATGTTATCAGCTATCCCCCCCATTGGCTAACTCCAAACAAAAAATTCAACATATCAATAAGGGCACCCTTCCAAAAACTCCACCTTAGACTATGACACATACCTTCATAATCAATTTCTAGACTGGCGGAGCTAGGAAGCTGAACACACGGTGCCACACAACATTACAGCCGCTTGGCTTATGGAGCAGTGAGTTTGACAAGCCCAAGATCTAACTCGCACTGTCCACAAGCTGCATCTGATCACTGGTTGCTCGGAAAGGTCAACAGTGAGCGGCGCAGCTAGCGGCGGACCATCGAAACTAGAGTCTCTACCTCACATCGTACATTAACAACCTCGTCTTTAGAGCATACGAGCTGGTCATAACGTTTCAGTTGCGGATGGACGGTTTGCGCTGTAAAACGCTAGCACACAGATCGGCATGACCTGCGTATTCCGCTCCGCGAGCCATCCTGCAACTTCCTTCGTCAACTGTACCAGCGTCGCAACCCACCGATTCAGCCTTTGCTGCACCAGGGTGGAAAACTCGCACACCCAACTGATATGCTTCAGCGTGTACTAGAACTCCCCGCAGCACGCGAGGCACTGCGTAACAACATCTGCCCATGAGTGACAAAGATCCGCAACGCGTCCTGCCCTTGATTGGTCAACAGAAAGATCGTTGGTAAGCGGATCATAACAGCTTTCTTGACCCCAAATTCATCGATCTGCCCACTCATGTAGCTCTAAAGATGAGGTTGCTAATAGAGTGGTTTTTGTTTAGTTTGAATACGACATAGATCGCTTCCTGACTAGGACACGTAGCCAAACGTCGCCCCGTTCTAAAGTGTAGATGCTGGACAAATATGAACAGGTCAGATTTGTCTCATATGAGTCTGGTTGTCTGACATCAAGCAATGAGCGTGTCCATGACTGGGGCAGATCATCTTGGGTAAGACATCAAGACACTTATAGCATCGGGATTCCATAACAAAAATCATCGGCGTGCGCTCGTACTGGGGTACCCCATCACTTGGCTCGGGCCATGAAATGGTACTCAACCTAAGAAAAGTGCTGGGAACCGTATCGTGCTGAAGGGAGACTTATGCACACAGAGTTCGACACAGACATGCGAGACCACAACGCCATGACGATCGGGGGTCGCCTAGCGGGTACATGGCTCGGCAGAGTCGATCTTAAATTGATCGTCGAACAGGTCGGCACCCCAGTGTTCATCTACAGTGAGGAACAGCTTCGACGAAACATCCAGCGAATCCTCTCAGCCGCCGCTACCGCTGGTCTTGGCGATCGCATGGAGCTGTACGTACCCTTCTTTCCAAACTCGAATCCGCATGTGTTGCGCCCGCTCCAGGATATGGGATGTGGACTACTACTGCAAGTACCGGGCGAGTATGAGATTCTTCAGCAGTTTGGGTTCGACAAATTTATCGTGTCGCCGGGCTACATTTCGGACGCGGAGATCGCCTTCTGGTCAGCTACCGGGTATCCAACCTTCTTGTCCAGCATGGGCGAGATCAGGTACGCCCTGAGCATCGGCGCGCCCTCGATCAGCGTTCGCATCGACAGCCTCGATTCTGGCAAGCCCGGCGTCAAGTACGGTGAACTCGATGCGCTCTCGGAACTCCTGCGTGCACACGGTCGTGACCTTGATTGCTTCGAGGTTTACTGCGGTAGCGGTAATTCCCGCGAAGACATGACCAAGGTGATCGAGACGATGTTCACCATCTTCAACAAGTATTTCCCCAGTGCTCGTTCGGTGAATTTCGCCGGAGGCCACGGCTTCGTCTATGAGAGCTGGAACGAGACAGAAAAACACTTCGACTGGTCGCAGTATCTGTGCGTGCTGGCGGAGACAGCAGAGCGGATGGGCGTGCCCAAGAACGTGAAGTTCCTCTTTGAGCCGGCGCGCGACGTGCTTGCCGACACCGGTGTCCTACTGCTTGGCGTCAAGCGTGATCTCATCTGCAATCCGGTCTCCCGAGTCGTGACGACCGATGGTTCCCGGATGCTCATGCCCTCCGCGCAGCTACGTGACCGGCGGCACAATGTCTTGTTTTTGGACAAAAACCTGATCGAGCTGACCGATGACAGCCTTGGCCTGACTGCCGGACTGCGCGGCAGGACGATTCTCCGACACGACTATATTCTGCCGGGCGAGTACCCGGTACCGCAGGGCTTGGATGCGGGCAGCCATGTGGTAATCTTCGATGTCGGTGTGTACTGCGCCACCCAGCACATGGAGTTTTTGAACGTTCCGCCTGCTGCGGAGGTGCTGGTTGACTTGAACGGTGTTGCACATCTCATCACCTCGCGGGGCAACGATCTCGACAAGTGGCGGCACCTGATGTCCAGCAAGAAGGAACTCAGCCGCTAAGACGTTGCACATGCAGCCTTTCTCGTAGGAGTGAAACATTGCTCCAGTCAACCAATTACGAGCAGACCGTCGATGTTGCCGCACCGGATGAAACGAGCGATCCGACCGCCTTGTTCCGGGAGTGGTATGCGGAGGCTGAGCAGAGCGAACCGACCGATCCCAACGCGATGGCACTGGCTACAGCCGGATCGAACGGGATACCCGACGTGCGGATCGTGCTGCTCAAAGGTTTCGATGCTCGTGGCTTCGTCTTTTATACGAACAGCGAGTCGCAGAAGGGGATGCAACTCGCCAGAAGCATGAACGCAGCCGGCGCCCTGCACTGGAAGTCACTTGGTCGGCAGGTGCGCTTTCATGGGCCGGTAGAACTCGTCTCCGAGGCGGAAGCCGACGCATATTTTGACTCCCGGCAGCGGAACAGTCAGATCGGCGCGTGGGCAAGCCAGCAGTCCCGCCCGCTGGACCGCCGGGAAACATTGCAGCACGTATTCGAGCAGGCGGCGGCGCGATTTGGAATGGATAACATTCCCCGACCGCCGCACTGGCGTGGATACCGCATTCGTCCACTGTACCTGGAGTTCTGGATCGGACGACCATTCCGGCTACATGACCGGCTGGTGTTCACCCGCTCAAACCCCGACGCCGTATGGGCCGCAAGCCGCCTGTATCCGTAGACAGACGTATGATACAAGGAGACCCCGATGACGATCCACCCATCGGTTGGGTTGGCGGCGGTAAACAGCAACATCAAAGCAGCCTGCGCTAAGGTGGGCCGCGCTTCAGACTCGGTCACGCTGATTGCCGCGTCGAAGACGGTGCCACCGGATGTGCTGGAGCAGGCGATCCAAGCTGGACACCGTGTATATGGTGAGAACCGCGTGCAGGAAGCTTGGGCCAAGTGGCCTGAACTGCGTGCTAGGTATCCAGAGGTAGAGCTGCACTTGATCGGTTCTCTCCAGGCGAACAAAGCTGCTCAAGCAGTCGCTTTATTCGATGTGATACATGCCCTCGACCGACCCAGCCTCTGTGAGGCCCTGGCGCAGCAGTGTGCGCGGCAAGGTCGCCGGCCCAGGCTGCTCGTCCAGGTCAACACTGGCTGCGAGGCGCAAAAGTCAGGGATACTGCCGGACGATGCGGACACCTTTGTGAAGTCTTGTCGGGAAACCTACGAGCTGGATGTGGTCGGTCTGATGTGCATTCCGCCGGTCAACCAGCCCCCGGAATCACACTTCAAGCTGCTTTCAGATATTGCGGAGCGCAACGGGTTGCCGGTGCTGTCTATGGGAATGAGCGCCGACTACGCGCTCGCCGTGGCGTATGGCGCGACGTATGTGCGGGTGGGTAGTGCTATCTTCGGAGCCCGTCCACTCCCCGTGGTTGAGAGCGCATCATGACCGCAGAGCTGCCTCTGCGCCGTCCGGCTCGCTACGACGTGTTGTTCGAGCCGGTACGGATCGGTCCAGTCACCACGAAAAATCGATTCTACCAGGTACCGCACTGCAACGGCATGGGCCGCACGTTCCCGAGCGCAATGGCGGCCATGCGTGGCGTGAAGGCCCAGGGGGGCTGGGGCGTAGTCAGCACTGAGCAGTGTGACGTCCACTACTCAGGAAATCATCTCCGTGAGCTCCGTCTGTGGGACGAGCGGGACGTGCCGTATCTTACCCAGGCGACCGACGCCATCCACGCGTATGGTGCCCTGGCTGCGATCGAATTGGTGCACAACGGTTTCCATGTAGCTAATCTGGAGAGCCGGGCCATCCCTCTCGCGCCGAGTCTCACGATGACACGGGGAATCTTCCCAGTCACTGCGCGCGCCATGGACAAGAATGACATCCGGGCATTCCGCCGCTGGCACCGCACCGCTGCGCTCAATGCTCGCCGGGCTGGATTCGACATCGTCTATGTGTACGCCGGCCATGACATGACCATACCGGTGCACTTCCTGTCCCGACGGCACAACCAACGCACGGATGAGTACGGCGGTAGCCTGGAGAACCGGGTCCGTTTGTTGCGTGAACTCATCGAAGACACCAAGGAGGCAGTGGGTGACACCTGCGCGGTGGCGCTTCGCTTTGGGTTCGATGCGCTTGCCGCTCCCGCTGGCACCTCGTCTTCGGATGAGGCACGCGACGTGGTGGAGATGCTTGCCGAATTGCCCGATCTGTGGGACGTTAACCTCGTCCAATTCGAGCACGATGGCGCGACCGCACGGTTCAGCGACGAAGGATATCAGCAACCATATGTGAAGTTTGTCAAGACCGTGACCAGCAAGCCGGTGGTCGGAGTTGGTCGGTTTACTTCACCGGACATCATGGTCGAGATGATCAGGGGCGGTACGCTCGATCTGATCGGTGCCGCCCGTCCGTCCATCGCCGATCCGTTCTTGCCCCACAAGATCGCGGAGGGCAGATTCGATGACATCCGGGAGTGCATTGGCTGCAACATCTGCGTTGCCGGGGACAGATTGAACGTGCCGATGCCTTGCACCCAGAACCCAACGATGGGCGAGGAGTGGCGTCGCGACTGGCATCCTGAGTTCATTCCCCCTAAGGATACGGACGACAAGGTGTTGGTGGTTGGCGCCGGGCCAGCCGGTCTAGAGGCGGCTCGTGCTTTGGGCCAGCGCGGCTACGACGTGATTCTGGCAGAACGATGCGATGAGCTTGGCGGTCGCGTGAGCCGGGAATGCCGATTGCCCGGACTGGCAACCTGGGCGCGGGTACGAGACTGGCGCGTCGGGCAGTTGCGCCGTATGCAGAACGTGCAACTGGCGCCCGATAACGAGGTCACTGCCGAGATGGTGCTAGTGATGAAGTGTTCGCTGGTCGCCGTTGCCACCGGGGCTACGTGGCGCGATGATGGGATCGGGCGGTATCATCGAACCCCGATTCTTGGGTTGGACCAGGTTTCGGTGTTCACGCCGGACGATATTATGGATGGACACCTGCCGGCCGGCCGGGTTGTGCTCTTCGACGACGACCACTACTACATCGGAGGGGTACTCGCAGAATTGCTGGTTGCCAGGGGCTGCCAGGTTAGCTTTGTCACGCCGGAGCCGCTGGTCTCGGCGTACACCCAGTACACGGCTGAGCAGCCCCGAATCCAGCGACGCATCATGGAGTCCTGCGCTACGGTGCATACTGCCACCGCGCTGTCGCATGTGACAGACGGAGTTGCTCATCTCGCCTGTGTTTACACCGGGCGAGAAACGCTGGTTGAGATGGACTCTGTGGTCGTCGTCACGGGTGCAGTGCCACGGGACGATCTATATCACACGCTGCAAGGACGTGGTGCGGACGTGCTGGCCTCGGCTGGGATTCGGCGGGTGGTGCGCCTGGGCGACTGTCTTGGTCCCGGCATTATTGCAGCCGCCGTCCATAGTGGTCACTTGTTCGCCCGCACGCTGGACACTGCGCTAACCGATCATACCCCGTTCCGTCGGGAGAATGTAGCGCTCGACTGGGCGCAGGCACTGCCGGTGGGAGGTAGCAATGAATGAACTCAAGGCGCTGATTGGCAAGGTGGCGACGGGATCGGTTCTGTCCTTCAGCGAGTCGGCTGAGGCGTTCGACTATATCACCTCCGGTGCGGCTACACAAGCGCAGATGGGCGCCTTCCTGATGGCATTGCGGGTGCGCGGCGAAACCGTCGAGGAACTGGCGGGCGCGGCGACTACGTTGCGGACCAAGATGGTGCGGGTGAGTGTGCCACTAGATACGATAGACGTGCTCGGAACCGGCGGCGACGAATCAGGCTCCTACAATGTCTCGACCTGCGCTGCGCTCATTGTGGCCGGTGCGGGAGGCAGGGTGGCCAAGCAAGGTAATCGGGCACTTTCTTCGCTCTGTGGAGCATCGGATGTGCTCACCGCACTTGGCGTCAATATCGATGTCGGGCCTGACGTGATCAGCCAGTGTGTCGCGGAAGCGGGTATCGGCTTTATGTTCGCGCCCCATCACCACCCGGCGCTCAAGCACGTGGGCTCGACCCGCGTGGAACTGGCTACGCGGACGATCTTTAACCTCCTTGGGCCACTTTTGAACCCGGCTGGCGTGCGCCGGCACCTCGTCGGCGTGTTCGCCAGAAAGTGGGTCGAGCCGGTTGCCGAGGTGTTGGGCAATCTGGGTTCGGAACGAGCGTTCGTGGTGCATGGTTCGGACGGGCTGGACGAGATCACCACAGCCGGTCCGACGACAATCGCCGAATTGAACAACGGACGGGTTCGCACATTCCAGGTGACGCCCGAAGAGGTTGGCCTGAAAACTGTGCGCCCCGAGCTGCTGCGTGGAAGCAACCCAGCCCATAATGCCTCTGCCTTGCGGGCCGTGCTTGAGGGAGCCGTCGGGCCGTACCGTGATATCGCTATGTTCAACGCGGCGGCGGCATTGGTGGTCGCCGATCGCGCCCAGGATCTGCGCGAAGGGATGGCGCTCGCTGCCAAGGCCATCGACTCCGGCGCGGCGCTTGCTCGCCTCGAACGTCTCATCGCGCTAACCAGCCGCGACCGCGGAAAGGTACTAACATGAATGGTTTCCTGGCTAAGATCGAGGAGTATAAGCGCGCGGAGATTGCTGCGGCGAAGCAGCGGTTGCCGCTGGCTGAGCTGATTCGGCAGGCGGAAGACGTCGAGCCTCCCAGAGGTTTCCTTGCCGCAATCGAGCGGACCCTGAGTACCGGTGGTTATGCATTGATTGCCGAAC
>DASWTW010000318.1:0-22145 GCA_036401895.1 Herpetosiphonaceae bacterium
TGGTCAGATCACCAGTCGCAGCGACAATCTGGTTGAGAAAGAAGTTATTCTTCCATTCAGCGATGAGGCTTCGCAGACCGTTTTTGGCGGGCAGCCCTGGTTCGAGAAGAACGAAGTTCAAGGCCGGCCGATGCTGATCTACTCCAAGCCGGTCTTTGTCGACGGCAGAGTCATTGGCGCGCTTCAGGTGGCACGTTCGCTGGACGATTACGTACAATCCCAAAATACTCTGCGGCAAATATTGATTATCGGCAGCAGCGTATCGACGGTGATCGCGTTCGGGATTGGCTGGATGCTGGCGGGCATTGCGCTGCGGCCGATCGATCGCATCACACATACGGCCCAGGCGATTGGCGCTGAGCGCGACTTTGGACGGCGGGTTAACTACATCGGGCCGCACGACGAGATCGGGCGGCTGACGACGACGTTCAACGAGATGTTGACCGAGCTACAAAGCGCGTACCGTCAGGAAGCCCAGGCGCTGCAAGCCCAGCGCCGCTTTGTCGCCGACGCGTCGCATGAGCTACGCACACCGCTCACGACGATTCGCGGCAACATTGCCCTGCTCCAGCGCGAGCCGCCGATCAGCAACGAGGATCGGATTGCGGTCCTGTCCGACATGGCCGACGAGAGCGAGCGCATGAGCCGTCTGGTCACCGATCTGCTGATGCTGGCGCGAGCCGATGCCGGGCGTCCGCTGCGCAGTGAGGCCGTGGCGATCAAGCCGCTGATCGAAGACCTGTGTCGCAAAGTGAAAGTTCTCGCGCCCCAGCACAACATCGATTGCGCAGATCTGCCGGCGCTGAGCGTGCGCGGCGACGAAGACGCGATCAAACAAGTGCTGCTGATTCTGCTCGACAACGCCCGCAAATTCACGTCGCCGCGCGGTCGCATCACCGTGTCGCTGACGGAGCAGGCGGAGCAGGTCGCGATCCAGGTTCGCGATACCGGCATCGGCATCGATCCGACGGCGCTACCGCAGATCTTCGAGCGCTTCTACCGTGGCGATGTGTCGCGAACGGGCGGCGGTGCCGGGCTTGGGCTCGCGATCGCGCAAACATTGGTCAAAAGCCAGCAGGGCACGATCGCCGTCGAGAGCACGCCGGGCGAGGGCAGCATCTTCACGATTACGCTACCCAAAGCAGAGACGCCGCAGCGCGCAAGTGAGCCTGTCGCCGCAGCCGTCACGCAAAATCGCTGATCCGAGAGCCACCGCAGCCCTTCGCGACGGCTCTTAGCTATTTCTTAGAATCGACTAAGCGTTCACTTAGGCTTGACTTAGCCCCTCCTAAGCTTCCAACGGTATTCTGTAGCCAGTGAGACGAATAACCCGGAGGAAGCACATGTTCCCCTATCGTTTTGATCAAGCACCAGCTACACCTACACCACCAGCGCCGGCACCGGCACCCGCTCGCAGCAAAAGCCGGGTCGGGACGGCGGCGCTGCTTGCGCTGGCCCTGACCGGCGGCGCAGTCGGCGGCGGCACCGTCGGCGCGGTCGCGGCGACTCGCTGGCTGGCACCACAGGCCAGCACGGCGGCAGCACCGCAGGCCAGCGCAGCGTCGACCCCAGCGCCAAGCGCGGCGACATCGAATCTCGCGCCGGTCGCCAACAACGCGCCGGCTGAGAATGTCGCCGGCAGCGTGTATAGCAAAGTCAACGACGCCGTCGTCCAGATCACAGTATCGGGCGCGGCGGCGGGCGGCTTTTCAACTGAGGGCAGCGGATCGGGCTTTGTGATCGATGCCAGCGGCCTGATTCTGACCAACAACCACGTCGTCGAAAACGCCCGCGCGATCAGCGTGCGCTTCACCAGCGGCGAAACCCGCGAGGCGCAGGTGCTCGGCACGGATCGCGGCAATGACCTGGCGCTGATCAAGGTCGATCTGCCTGAGAACGTGCCGGTCGCTCCGCTGGGCGACTCGGACCAGGTGCAGGTCGGCGAAACCGCGATCGCGATCGGCAGCCCGTTTGGCCTCGACCAGACCGTAACGCAGGGCATCATCAGCGCGGTCCACCGCAACTGGAATCCGGGCAACGGACGGACGCGCCGCAACCTGATCCAGACCGACGCGCCGATCAATCCCGGCAACTCGGGCGGTCCGCTGCTCAACGCCGAAGGCGAGGTCATCGGCATCAACACCATGATCGAAAGCCCGGTGCGCGGCTCGGTCGGCGTCGGCTTCGCAGTGCCGATCAACACCGCCAAGGATCGCTTGTCGCAGCTTCAGGCCGGAGCGACGCTTGAGCCGGTCTGGCTGGGCATTGTCGGCCAGGAGCTCGACGAGACGATCGCCGGCGATCTGGGCATTAACGTGAGCAAGGGCGTGCTGGTCATCGGTGTGGCGCAGGGCAGCCCGGCGCAGCAGGTTGGTCTGCGCGGCGGCCAGAACGCCAACGAGCGCATCCCGAGCGGCGGCGATGTGATCACTGCTGTCGACGGCAACGCGGTCACCAACGTCGACGAGCTGACCGAGGAGCTCGCCAGCAAGAAGCCTGGCGATACGGTGACACTCACAGTCGTGCGCAACAACCAGGAGCAGCAGATCGACGTGACGTTGCAAGCCTGGCCCGCTGAAGCCGAATAATTCGTCGTGTCGAGGAAGAGGGCGCTAAGTGGGAGCGCCTTCTTCCTCATCAGCCAAGCGAGTGTTGACCGATGGATAGACACAATCACACACAAACTCAGGATCTCAAAATGACAGCTACACTTCCCCAGCACGCCGCACCTGCGACCTATGCCGGAGCCGTATCGCCGGCCCAGGTGGAGCAGGTTTTATTCGAGGTTAAGCGCCTGATCGTCGGGCAGGATCATTTGCTGGAGCGGCTGCTGGTCGCGCTGCTGGCCCGTGGGCATGTGCTGCTTGAGGGCGTGCCCGGCCTGGCCAAGACCGCCACGATCAAGGCGCTGGCGCAGGTTGTCGGCGGCACAACCGGCCGCATTCAGTTTACTCCGGATCTGGTGCCCGCCGATCTGGTCGGCACGCGCATCTACAACGGCAAGACCGGCGAGTTCAACACCGAGCTGGGGCCGATCTTTGTGAATCTGCTGCTGGCCGACGAGATCAACCGCGCGCCGGCCAAGGTGCAGAGCGCACTGCTTGAGGTGATGCAGGAGCGCCAGGTCACGATCGGCAAGCAAACGTTTGCCGTGCCGAATCCGTTTCTGGTGCTGGCCACGCAAAACCCGATCGAGTCCGACGGCACCTATCCGCTGCCCGAGGCGCAGCTCGACCGCTTCATGTTCAAGGTGCTGGTCGATTATCCCTCCTACAACGAAGAGATCACCGTCGTCGAGCGCATGATCGGCCCGGCGATCCAGCTGCGCACGCTGATCACCTCCGAGCGGCTGATCGCGATGCAGCAGGCCGTTGAGCAGGTGTACGTCGATCCGAATGTGATCGCCTACGCCACCAATCTGGTGCAGGCTACGCGCAAGCCGGCGGCACATGGCCTGGATCGCTTCGCCCCGGCCGTGCTGTTCGGCGGCAGTCCGCGCGCATCGATCTACACGATTGTTGGCGCGCGTGCGCTGGCATTCGTGCGCGGTCGCCAGTACGTTCTGCCGCAGGATGTGGTGGATGTGCTGCCGGATGTGCTGCGTCATCGCCTGGTGCTGAGCTATGAGGGCATCGTCAACGGCATCACGGCTGATACAATCATCAGCGCAGTGCTGGAGCGCTACCCGCCGCCTCGCATCGACCTGGGAGATCGCAATGTGGCCTAAGCTGCGCGGCACGGTCCGGCGCTGGATCGAGGGCGAACAGCTCCCGGCGCCGGCTCAGACCACTCGCGCGCATCTCGAAACGCCGCCAGGGCTGATTCGGCGCATGCAGTGGACGATCATCCGGCCGCTGGCGACACATATCGGCGGCGACGAGCGCTCGTTGATTCGCGGCTCCGGCATGGAGCTGGCCGAGGTGCGCGAGTATCAGCCCGGCGACGACGTGCGGCATATCGACTGGAACACCACGGCGCGCACGGATCGACCGTTCGTACGTGAGGCGCATACCGAGCGCGCGCTCGACGTGTGGCTGGTGCTGGATGTCAGCGCGTCGATCAGTTGGGGCACGGCCGAGTGCTTGAAGCGGGATCGAGCGCTGGAATTTGCGGCAGTCGCGGGCCAGCTTTTTGGTCAGCGCGGCCACCGCATCGGCGCGGTCCTCTTCGCCGATCGTCCGCTGAGCTTTATGCCGCCGGGAGCAGGGCGCACGCATCTGCTGCGGCTGGTCGACGGGATGCAGCAGGAGGCGCAGCAGCCACACAGCGGCGTGACCGACCTGGCGGCGGCGCTGGCGCAGGTCAACGGCGTGGTACGTCGCCGGTCGCTGCTGCTGATCGTCTCGGACTTTCTGGCCGAGAGCGGCTGGCAGACGCCGCTGACGATGCTGGCACATCGGCATGAGGTCGTCACGGTGCGGCTGACCGATCCGCGCGAGAGCGAGATCCCGGATATAGGCGTCGTAACGTTTGAAGATCCCGAGACCGGCCGGCAGCTCGTCGTCAATACCGGCGATCACAAGCTGCGCGAGCGTTTTCAAAGCGCGGCGCAGGAGCAGACGGCGCGGATTCGAACCGAGCTGGCGAGCTGTGGCGCGGAATATCTATCGATCGGCACGGAGGCGGCGCTGCTGCCGGTGCTGGTCCGCTTCCTCAGCGCGCGGCGGCTCAGACGCAACGTACATACGCCATCGGCTGCGATCGCGGCGCGGCAACAGATGGGGAGATAAGAACAAAGGAACAAAGGAACAAAAGAACAAAGGAGTATCGAACACACATACTGACTGGATTACAGATAGTGCTGATCCCCTGTTCTTTGTTCTTAATTGTTCTAGCTGTAAGAGGCTTGCATGACTTTTCAATGGCCGTATCTTTTATTGAGCTTAGCACTGCTTCCGATCCTGGCCGGGCTGTACATCCTGGCGCAGCGACGGCGGCGAGCCTACGCAGTGCGCTTCACCAACCTGGCGCTGCTCGGCGATGTCGTAGGGCGCGGCCCGGGAATGCGGAGGCATATTCCGCCGCTGCTCTACCTGCTGGGCCTGACGGCGCTGCTGATCAGCCTGGCGCGGCCGATGGCGGTCGTGGCGGTGCCGCGCGATCAAACCACGGTGATGCTGGTGATGGACGTGTCGGGCTCGATGGCCGCCGACGATCTGAAGCCGGACCGCATGACCGCCGCCAAGGAGGCCGCGCACGCTTTCGTCGATGCGCTGCCTGAGGGGCTTCAGGTTGGCCTGGTCAGCTTCAGCAATGTCGCCCGGCTCAACGCGGTGCCAACTCAGGATCGCACGCAGGTCCATCGCGCGATCGACTCGCTGGTCTATGGCGGCGGCACCGCGATCGGCGATGGTCTGTATCTAGCGCTGGATCAGCTGGAGCAGCGGCCGACCGACGAGCAGGGCCAGAAAGCGCCGGGGCTGGTAGTGCTGCTCTCGGACGGACAGCCGACCGCCGGTATTCCGACCGCACAGGCCAGCACTCGTGCGACCGAAAGCGGCATCAAGGTGCATACCGTGGGCATCGGGCAGCGCGGCGAGACGCCGGTGGTGCTGGGCGGTATTCCGGTACAGCTCGACGAGGTAACGCTACAACAGATCGCGGAGGATACCGGGGGCACATACTTTTACGCCGCCAAGACCGACGATCTGAAGCAGATCTATCAGGAGCTAGGCTCGCAGATCAGCTGGGTCAAAGAGTACACCGAGGTCACAGCGCTTGTCAGCGGCCTCGGCACGATCCTTGTGCTGGCCGGCGGACTGCTGGGCCTGCGCTGGTTTCAACAATTTCCTTAGCCACGCCGTGCGATCGTTTAAACGGCAAGCAACAAGCGGGGCAATGATGCCCCGCTTGTTTGACTCCTTCTCCGGTTTTCCCAAAGCTGCGGCGGTTGTCTGCCACCGGATCTATAGCTAGCGGCCCCGCTCGTTCGCCGACATGGCCTGCTGCAACAGCTGCGGCGTGCTCTGCTCCACACGCTGCGCGGTCTGCTCCTCCTGCTGCAAGTTCTGCTGAAGCAGCTGAAGAATCTGATCCTGGCCCATGATCCGCGCGCCCTCGATCAGACCGCGATAGCTCGCGACCTCGTAGTGCTCGACTTTAGCGGCGGCTCCGGCGATCACGCAGTCCAGAATCGCGGGATTGCCTGAAGCTTCCTTCATGGTCTTCTGGCCTTCGGATACGAGACCGGCCGCCGCGTCGCACTTGACGCGCTTGGGCTTCTCGCCGAGTACGCTATACGCCTGCTCCAGATTCTTGATCTGCTGCTCGGTCTGCCCGATATGCTCTTGCAGCAAGGTTTTGACCGTAGGATTGCTCGCCTGCTGCAACATTTCTTGCTGCGCTTCTAGAAAGCGATGCTCGGCGTCGTAAATGTCGCCTAGCTCATGGATGAATTTCTCGTTCAGATTCTTGATCGCCATCCTGCTTCTCCTCCTCTAAACCTTGTCTCAAGGTGGAGCCTCTCCCCCGCTCCACGGAGGCATTGATCGAGCAAGATACGGGCCAATGCAGCGACGAATCGAGCTCCAAAAGTCAAATTGATTAAATAACTATCGAAGCGTTGCAAAGGATGCGCTGTACGCATCAAAGAGGTATTTATACGCTACAGTCCTTGGTACGTTTTTTGCGGGATGTAACGCAGAGAAGACGACCTAACAAAGGAGGACAATTATGCCAATGGCCGAAAAAACCATCATCGTAACCGCGCCGGTATCTGAGGTATATCAGTTCTGGACGCAGTTCGATCGTTTTCCCGAGTTCATGAACAATATCAAAGAGGTGCGCAAGACGGGCGATCGCACCTCGCACTGGGTGGCTAAAGGGCCGCTCAACACCAGCGTCGAGTGGGACGCCGAGACGACGATGCTGGAGAACAACAAGCGCATCGCCTGGAACAGCCGCGACAACGGCGACATCACGACCTCGGGCCAGGTTACCTTTACCGAGCTTGACAACAACCAGACGCAGGTGCATGTGGTGCTGAAGTATGATCCGCCCGCCGGCGTGGTCGGCGATATTGTCGCCAAGATCTTCAGCGATCCGCAGCGCGAGCTTGAGGAAGACCTGGAGCGCTTCAAGACGATGATCAACCAGCAGCGGACCTACAGCGGCCGCGAGCCGGAGTCCTTGCAGCGCGGCGCGGGCTCGAAGTAAGCACGCAGCGCCAAACCAACACACGAGGACGAGTCGCTATGACTCGTCCTTTTTTGTGCGCCGTAACAAAAATCCTGGCTGATCCGTACTTGAGGACAGAGTTGTTAGCAGGAGAATCCATATGACTAATGGCATCTGTCCAAAATGCTCAGCGACACAAGTCTATAGCTTTGTAGACCAGGGAGATCAACAAAGTTTGCAAATTTGGCTCTGGACATTGTTAGCTTTGACCTACTATGTTTGTGCAGCGTGCGGCTACGTCGAGCAATATATTCTCGACAACAAGCATTTGGAGCATGTGCGAACCAAGGCCGTGTATGTAGAGCCGCAGCAGTTATAGGAGTTAACGATGGAACTCACCTGCCCACAGTGTGGCTCTAACAAAATAGTTCCAAACGCCAAAATGATGGATCAAGGGCAAGCTTCAGGCGGGCAGCTTCTGATTGCCGTCATGAAAAACCCCAAAGCCTTGTTTTTAACACATCCTGTTATGCGGAATGTCCATGCTCAAGTATGTGGTGCGTGTGGCCATATTCAACTCAGGGCCGAAGAGCCTGGAGCGCTGTATGAAGCGTATCAGGAGTCGTTGCGGCGCTCCTGATCTACTTTGGAACCATTGACGAATCAAACAGGAGGACCAAACGGCCCTCCTGCTTTTGCGTACTGAGGTTTTGCCGGGCTAGGCGAAATCCGCCAGCGCCGCCGCGAACGCCTCACGCGTGGGCCGCAGCTGCGCCTCCGACATATTGGTCAGCGCGGTCTCCGGCAGCTGCTCAAGATCGGTGAGCGTAGGCCGCTCCTCGTTGATGTAGAGCAGACCGGTGATAAACTCCTGGTTGGCGCGCGCCTCTTCCAGCAGCTTGATCGCCGCCAGCCGGTCCGTCGGGTCGTGGTAGCGCGGCGCACCGTTGGTCGGCTGCTCGCCGCTCTTGTCGCCCTTGCGCGCCTCGACCTTGCGCAGCAGGATCGCCGGGCCGTCGTGGAGCTTGACCTCCTGCACCGAGCCGGGCTCGTAATCGACCTCGATCTCCTCGTAGGCCTGCACAAAGTTGATGTCTTGCAGCGCCTCTTCGTGCTCCTTGCCGAAGGTATAGCTCTTGGTCGACTCGGCGTGGTTGTTGAAGGTCACGCACGGGCTGATAATATCGAGCACCGCCGTGCCGTTGTAGCTCATAGCCGCCTTGAGCAGCTCGCGCACCTGCTTGGCATCGCCGGCGAACGAGCGCGCGACAAAGCCGCACTCGGCGATGATCGCCTCAAGACACAGGTCGATCGGCATCAGCTCGTTGGTGCCGGCGTACTTCAGCTTCTGGCCCAGATCGGCAGTCGCCGAGAACTGGCCTTTGGTCAGGCCGTACACGCCGTTGTTCTCGATGATATAGACCATCGGCACGTTGCGGCGCAGCATATGCTTGTACTGGCCAAAGCCGATCGAGCCGGTATCGCCGTCGCCGGAGACGCCGACCGCCAGCATGTTGCGGTTGGCCAGCATCGCGCCGGTCGCGATCGACGGCATGCGGCCATGCACAACGTTGATGCCGTGCGAGCGGCTCAGGAAGTAGGCGGGCGACTTCGACGAGCAGCCGATGCCGCTCAGCTTGATCACCTCGTGCGGCTTGAGCGACAGCTCAAAGGCCGACTGAATAATCTGGCTGGCGATCGAGTCGTGACCACAGCCCGCGCAGAGCGTCGAGGGTAAGCCGCGATAGTCGGGCTTGCTCAAGCCAGCTTTATTGACAGTTGCTTTCGGGGCGGGAGCGCCACCGGGTTTTGCAGCAGTTGTCATCGTGCGTGCTCCATTTCATTGATCTTGTCAGTCAGGAAGCGCGGCGTGAGCGGCAGGCCGTCATTGTGCGCGATCGAGACCAGCTTCGTCGCATATTCCGGCGTATGCAACTGTAACAGCTTATGCATCTGACCGTCGGTGTTCAGCTCGATCACATACAGCCGATCGTATTCGGCGATGAACTGGCGAACCTCTTCGCCGAGCGGCAGCGCACGCAGACGCATGTAGCTCGTCTCGATGCCCTGCTGGTTGCGCAGTCGGTCGCGCGCCTCGACGATCGCCGGATCGGTGGTGCCGTACGCGATGATGCCAATCTTGGCGCCTTCGCGGCGATCGATCACCGGCTTGGGCACGATCGTGCGGGCGGTATCGTGCTTGCGTGTGAGGCGGGCCATGTTCTTGAGCCAATCATCGGGACGCTCGGTGTAGCCCGCGTTCTCGTTGTGGCCGGAGCCGCGCGTGAAATACGCGGCGCGTGGATGATCAGTGCCGGGCAGCGTGCGATACGGGATGCCGTCGCCATCGACATCTTTGTAGCGGCCCCAGTCCTGCATCTCGGTGAGCTGATCGGCGTTCAGCACCTTGCCGCGATCCAGCGGTGTCTCGGGATACTCGAAGGGCTTGGACATCCAGTTGTTCATGCCCAGGTCAAGATCGCTGAGCACAAAGACCGGCTGCTGCAAGCGCTCCGCCAGATCGAAGGCGGTCTGACCGAACTCGAAGCACTCCTGAACGGTGCCGGGCAGCAAGCAGATATTGCGTACGTCTCCGTGGCCCAGGTAGTAGGCTTTGAGCACATCGCCCTGCGAGACGCGCGTCGGCATGCCGGTGCTGGGCCCCATGCGCATAATATCCCAGATCACGCCGGGCACCTCGGCATAGTAGCCGAAGCCGACGAACTCGGTCATCAGCGAGATGCCAGGGCCGGAGGTCGAGGTCATCGAGCGCGCGCCCATCCAGCCGGCGCCGAGCACCATACCGATCGCGGCGATCTCGTCTTCGGCCTGCACGATCGCGTAGGTCGGCGCTCCGGTGGCCGGATCTCGGCGCAGCTTGGGCGCGTACTCGTTCAGCGCGTCGGCCAGGCTTGTCGCCGGCGTGATCGGATACCAGGCGGTCACGGTCATACCACCGGCCAGCGCCCCGAGCGCCCCCGCCGTATTGCCGTCGATCAGAAGCATGCCCTCGGTCTTGTCCATACGCTCGACGCGATACGGATCATGCTTGGGCAGATTCTCCCTGGTCCACTCGGCTGAGGCGAGGACCACATTGTAGTTGAGATCGATCGCTTTTTGCTTGCCGCCCAGGTAGAAGCTCAGCGCCTCGTGGATCGCCTCGGGCTCGATGCCGAGCAGCTGCACCAGCGCGCCGACATAGACCATGTTGGCGACACGATCGGTCAGCTTCTTGTCCACGCCCATGTCGGCGATCAGCTTCTTGACCGGCAGGCCGTAGTAGGCAACATCGGTGCGGCTGCGCTCGAACTTAATATCCTCGTTATACACACAAACGCCGCCCTCGGGCAGCCCCGCCAGATCCTGCGCGATGGTCTGCTGGTTAAAGCCAATCAGAATCTCGGTCGTGTCGCGACGGGCAATATAGCCGTCTTTGCTGACACGAATGGTATACCAGGTAGGCAGACCGGAGATATTCGATGGGAAGAGGTTTTTGCCGTTAACAGGAATGCCCATCTTGAAGAGTGCGCGGATCAGTGTATTGTTGGCCGTCTGGCTTCCCGAACCGTTGACCGTTGCCGCCACGATCGAAAAATCGTTTACCGGATCGCGATTGGGGTCTAACCCGACAGCACCTGCTGGTTCAACAGCAGCAGTGCTCATAAGTGTACTCCTTTGTCAGTGTTTATGAGAAGGATCAAGTTTGAATCAAACGCTTGCAATCGGCTTAGCCGCCGCCGGGAATCTCTGTCTGCGGATCTACATCTGTATCTTGACGATTGTCATCGCCGATCAAATCATATGGCCCATCCATTGGCGGAGTCACGGGCGTTTGATCAACATGTCCTGACTGATCATCTTCGACCGCGCCGAAGTGGCTGCTCGGCGTAGGGCCGGCACCTTCCGCTGAGCGCGGCGTTCCCTCATGAGTCACATTGTCCTGATCCAGCTCCTCGCGCACATGCGCGGGCTGCGTCTCAGGCGATTGGGGGGTGTCCTGTGTTCGATCTTCTTGCATTCGACATTCCCTAACCGGTATACAGCGCAGCAGCGCGCTGTGTAATCCGTATAGTATAAGCCAGCTACGCCAGATCTTCCAATGACCATCGGGTATGGCTATGATGCAGCGCTTGTATAGTCCCGACAGCCGCTACTCCCAGCGCGCGATGATCGTCTCAAGCGGCAATCGCTCACGACGCTGCGGATCTTGAATGGCATACCCGAGCATGATCAGTGCCTGCGGTATTAGCGAGGGATCGAGATCGAGCGCGCCGACCACGACATCGGGGCAGAAGAGCGGCGCGCACATCCAGCCGGTGTCGAGGCCACGCTGGTAGGCTGCCAGCAGCATGTTCTGGAGCGCGGCGCCCAGGCTCTGGATCGCCATGGTGGTCTCGGCCTGCTGGCGCTGCTCGTCGGGGTAGTGATCGAGGTCTGCAAGATACAGGCAGGGAATAATCACCACGGGCGCACCCTCGACGCGAGCCCTGGACTTGCGCAGCCGGATTGCGACGATCTCGGGCGGCTGCTCGTCCATCTCCAGGTTGCGCTGCCACTCCACGGCCATCGCGTCGGCCAGGCGGGTTTTGCGCTCCGGCCGCGTCAGCACGACAAAGCGCCAGGGCATGCGGCCATGCGGCGAAGGCGCCCAGCGCGCAGCGTCGATCACCTGGGTGATCAGCTCGGGCGCGACTGGACGCGGCTGGTACTGGCGAATCGAGCGCCGTCCGCGAATAATTTCGTCGAAGGTGAGGGAGGAGCGGTCGGGCGGCGGAGGTAGGCTATTTTCCACGAGGATTCCAATTCTGCGATTCTGGGTGCAGGGCGTGATTGATCACGCACCTACGAAATTATGTCATGTAATTCGGGGCGTATGCGATACGCCCCGACAACCAATCCATCATTATGTCGTCTTGAGATCGACGGCGACCGGCAGAGATTCCCAGGTCCAGCCGGTTTTGGGCTGCCCCGGCTGCCACTCGTCGTACTTGGGCCCCACCAGCTCACGGGCGCGAATCGCCTCGTCGCTGGCCTCGTCGACGACGCGGCCCTGGCCCTCGAAGACCTGATCCCGGATGCGCACGCGAACCGCAGGCTGGCGGCGGATGTTCTTGACCCAGTCCGAGCTGTCGCGGCCACCGGCGAGCATGTAGAGCGTCGCGCCGTCGAGCGCAAACCAGATCTCGATCTCGTGTGACTTACCGGAGACGCGTCCGGTCGTCGTCAGGTAGCAAAACTCGTCGGCGGCGTACTGGCGCAGATCGATCGATGGCTGCACGCCCGGCTCTCCTTTGCGATCGTCGCTCATGACTGGCCGGCCGTGTCCCAGCGCAGATTCGGCGCAACCTCGCGGCCATACGCGGCGATAAACTCTTCCTGGTTGCGGCCGACATTATGAACATAGACCTCGTCAAAGCCCAGGTCGATGAAGTGCTGAATATGCGCGGTGTGCTCCTGCAAGTCGGGCGACGTCAGCACGCGATTCTTGAAGTTCTCGATGCGCACGAACTTAGCCATCGCCTCGAAATCCTCGGGATTGCGAATATCACCTTTGGGGAAGGGCATGCCGCCGTTGGGCCATTCTTTAACCGCGTTCTCCTCGGCCTCGGCCTGCGTGGCGGCCCACGAGACGTGCAGCTGGATGATGCGCGGCATGGTCGCGGGATCTTTGCCGGCCTCGCGCGCGCCCTTTTCGAAGCGGCCCATTAAGTTTTTGATCTTTTCGTCCGCCGCGCCCACGGTGATGATGCCGTCGCACAGCTTGCCGGTGCGCTCGCTCATGATCGGCCCCGAGGTTGCGACGTAGATCGGCGGCGGATTCTCAGGCAGCGTGTAGAGCCGGGCGCTTTCGAGCTTGATATGCTTGCCGCTGTACTTGGTGACCTTGCCGGTAAACAGCTTCTGGATCACCTCGATCGACTCCATCAGCCGCTCAAGGCGCACCGGCGGCTCCGGCCAGTAATCGCCGGTAATATGCTCGTTGAGCGCCTCGCCCGCGCCCAGGCCCAGCCAGAAACGGCCGGGATACATCGCCTCAAGCGTGGCCGAGGCCTGCGCGATGATCGCCGGGTGGTAGCGATAGCCGGGCGGTGTCACGCCGGTGCCGAAACGCTGCTTGGTCCGCTCGCCGAGCGCGCCCATCCAGGCCCACACAAAGCCGCTCTGGCCCTGCTGCGGCGTCCACGGATGAAAATGATCGGAGGCCATGACCGACGTAAAGCCCTGATCCTCGGCCTGCTCGCAGAAGCGCAGAAGATCGGAGGGCGTGAACTGCTCGAACATTGCCGCGTAGCCTAATGTGCCCATGTCTGCTCCTGGAATAGAACCAAGAACCAAGAACTTAGAACCAAAACGAATCCAATCCTAGGTTCTAGGTTCTTGGTTCTAGGTTCTTCTTTTATCGAAACATATTCCGCTCGGGTGCCATCACCAGCCGCTGGCCCGAGCCGTCGCCGGGCGTGTAGGAATAGCCGCGCACCACGGCGACCGGGCGCTGATCGACTTTGCCCATCGCCAGCTCGGCGGCGGCGGCCAGCTCATCGGCGACGGCCAGCACGCTGGCGCTCATCAGATAGCCGTAGGGATCGACCTGGCCGCGATAGTCCGCCATCGGCTCAAGCCCGGCCACGCCGATCGCGATGTTGACCACGCCGTCGCGCCAGGGCCGGCCAAACGAGTCGGTGATGATCACCGGCAGCGCAAAGCCAAGCCGCGCCCCAAACACCTCGGCCAGCTTGCGGGCGGAGGCGTCGGGATCGACCGGCAGCAGGCAGACCTGCTCGGAGCCGGCCACATTCGAGGCGTCGACGCCCGCGTTGGCGCAGATAAAGCCATGCGTGGTCTCGGCGATAATAATTCCGCGCTCCATGCGCACAATCCGCACGGCCTCGCGCAGCACCACCTCGATCTGGCGCGGATCTTTGGCGTAGCGCTCCGCCCACTGGCGGGCAAACGGCGACGGCTCGATCGTGCGCAGATCCACCAGCCGGCCCTCGGCCTTGCTCACGATCTTATGCGTCACAACCAGAATATCGCCGGGCTCAAGCTGAAGCTGCGACGTGTGCAGCCCGCGCTCGATCGCGGCTGCCAGATCGTCGCCGGGATGAAGCTCACCGATGCCGTCGACACCGATGATCCGTAGTTCTGTAGTCACGGCCTAGCCCTGTTTCTCCTCCGCAGCACACGCGATCGAAGCGAGCCGCTCCAATAGCTCCGCGCTCAGCTGGTAGCGCGGCGTCTGCTACGGCTATTCGGTTCTGCCTCAGGCGTCCTGGCCGCTCAGCAGCTGGCTTTTGAGATCCGGCTCGTGCAGCATGTCCAGATCGTCGGCGGTGTCAAGATCGAACGCGACGCTGGGCGCGCTGTAGCGCTGGATCGTCAGGCCGTGGGAGCGAGCCGCCGCCAGATGTCGCTGCAAGCTGTGCGCCCCGAAGCGAAAGGCGATCGCGTTGGCCGGCTGAAGCAGCAGCGCGTTTGTGCCGCTGCCGTGGCGATCCGACGCGACCACGATCGAATCAGGCCGGCTCAGCCGCGCCATTGCGGCTACGTCCGCTGCCTGAATCAGCGGTAGATCCGGCAGCACCACCAGCAGCGACGACCAGCTACCGCGCTCAAGCAGCGTGTGCCGCGCGTACTCCAGGCCGGCGTTGAGGCCATCGTCGGACTGGAGCAGCGGCATGGCTCCTGAGCGCTCAACCCAGGCCAGCAGCACCGGATCGGGACTGACCACGCACAGCAGATCGACGCAGCCGGAGCCGAGGATCGCCTCGTGGGCACGCAAAAACAGCTGCTGCACCAGCGCGCCACGCTCCGCGCTCGAGAGCACGCCGCTGAGCCGCCGCTTGCCGTCATGCAGCGACCTAAGCGGAACGATCGCGGCGGTTGCCATCGGACCTCGGCACAATTTCTAGATAAACGCGTGGCGTCGATCGGATCTTCTGGACTAGATCGAACACGCGCTTCATCCAACCATATTTCTGATTGAGCAGCGCATTCGCTCGCCGCGCCTCTGCGGACGGCAGAATCCGCGCCGTGCCCTCCGCCAGCGGCCCGGTCGGGGTGCCGCGCCGATCGCTCGGCCCGACCTGCACGCGGCTGGAATTGCGCACCCGCTTGATCTTACCTGTGTTATCGACCGTCATCACATATAGACAATCGCCGTCATGCGCAAACCAGACCGGCGTCGGCACCGGCTGCCCATTCTTGCGAAACGTCGTCAGATTCATGAACTCCTGCCCGTGCAGCGCGGCGAAGTCGGCGGCTATCGGCATCTGGGCCATACAATCCTCAAGTTAGCTGCTTTCAGTCTGTTAGCTCCTTTAAGATTGTAGCATCATCTGGTGAAAGCAGCGCCGCAAAGCGCAGCACATTTTGCGCCAGCACGCGCCGGTCGTTTTCGTCGCGCATCACGGTATTCGTCACCAGCACGCGCAGGCCCAGCGCGGCGATCTGCTCCTCCAGACCGGCGTCGGCCTGATCGATCACAAAGCCGTCGATCAGATCGCCGTAGATGCGCGCCACACCCAGCGCCGAGGCATCGTAGCCCAGGCCGGAGAGCATCTGATCGGCGGGACCACGCAGCGCTTTGCCGCCCACAATCGGGCTGATCGCGATCCTGGGCACACGCGCCGCCGCGATCGCCTCGCGCATGCCGCCGACCGCCAGGATCGGGCCGATGCTGACGATCGGGTTCGACGGGCAGAAGACGATCGCGCCGGCCTGCTGTAGCGCCTCGGCTACCTCGTCGGTGATGCGCGCCGACTCGATGCCGTCGAAGACCACGCCGCGCACCTCGTCGCTGTGATGGCGGCGCACGAAATAATCCTGGAAGTGCAGCCGTCCCGCCGGTGTGTCCACCTTGGTCGCCACGATCTGATCCGACATCGGCAGCAGCCGCGCGCGAATGCCGAGCGCTGAGGCCAGCGTGTGTGTCGCCGATGTCAGCGAGCGACCGGCGCGCAGCTGCTCGGTGCGCATAATATGCGTCGCGAAGTCGCGGTCGCCGATGCGAAACCAGGTGCTGTCGTGGCCGTAGCGGCCCAGCATCTCCAGCGTCTGCCAGGTATCGCCCGCGACGCCCCAGCCGGTCTCGTTGTTGGCGACACCGCCCAGCGTGTACATCACCGTGTCGGCGTCGGGGCTGATGCGCAGGCCGAACAGCTCGAAATCATCCGCCGTGTTAACGATCACCGACAGCGCGTCGGGCCGTAAGCTCCCGTAAAGGCCATGGGCCAGCTTCGCGCCGCCCACGCCGCCTGCAAGTGCAACAATCATTCTTCAAATCCATAAGCTACAAGTGTCTCGATCGTCAGGCGTACCGTGACGCGCTGCTGCCGCTGAAAGCGCTCGATCCAGGGCTCATACTCGGCCGGCGTCATATAGCGCCGCGCCAGCACCATATTGTCGGCCTGCGCGACGGCCTGGTCGTCGTTGAGCGTGGCGCGGCCGGTGATCGTGAGATAGCGATAGCCGTCTTCGACACAGAACGAGACCCGTGGATCGCGCTCTAGGTTGCGGGTCTTGACCCGGCCCGCCGCCGTGTTCATCATGATCTCGTCGCCCTGAAGCTCGTACCAGATCACCGTCTGCTGCGGCGAGCCGTCGGGGTTGATCGTCGCGATCACGGCGAAACGCGGCGCTGCCAAAAATGCGCGAAACTCGTCCGAAAGCTGCATACTCGAATGCTACTCCTGACGCTAGATGCTCACCTCGGCGAGCACACCGCGCCCATAGTAACATACCCGCCGCCAGCGCTCACAACACTCATTCTCCGACGGACATCGGCGCGTATTCGTCATGTCGATCACGTTCCTTTCATAGGCGCGGTATGGTACGATATACAGCACGAGAAGCAGCACGTGCTTTGATACAAGAGCACATTTCTCGGCGCTCGTCCTTCGAAATGCGTCGTACACAACCTCGCCACCCAACCGATGAAGCTCAACGTATGTCTGACGCCGTTCACGTGCGGCGTGTCCAGCGAGCAGGTTTATGACACATGTGCGCTTGAATGAGACCCAACGCTTAGCCCTCGGCATCACGCTGATGTACGCGGTCTTCACCAGCACCTGGGTCATCCTGGCCGATCCTCTGATTGAGCTGATGATTGCCGACCCGGCCCTGGCCGAGCAGCTGCATATCGTCAAGAGCGGCCTGTTTGTGTTTGTTACCAGCGCGCTGCTTTTTTCGCTGACCTGTCGCGAGATCCTGCGGCTGAAGCGCGCCGAGGAAATGGTCACTAAGTCGCGCGATTTTCAGCTGGCGCTCTTCGAGGACTTCCCGGCGCTGATCTGGCGTGCCGACGCAAGCGGCTCGATCAACTATTTTAATCAAACCTGGCTCGACTTTACCGGCCAGACGCTTGAGCAGGCGCTCGTCCACTGGCGCGATTGCATCCCGTCGGACGATCTCGCGCGCTGCCGCCGAATCTTCGTTAGCGCGATGGAGCAGCACCGGCCGTTCGAGACCGAGTACCGGCTGCGGCGCGCCGACGGCGAGTATCGCTGGATTCTTGACTACGGCCGGCCTTTCAACGATCTGGATGGCAGCTTTGCCGGCTACATCGGCGCGTGCTACGACATCACCGAGCGCAAGCAGGCTGAGGAAGCTCAGCGCGAGGCTGAGGAGCGGCTGCGAACAATCGTGGCCAGCGCGCCGATCACGCTGTTTGCGTTCGATCGCGAGGGCCGCTTTACCTTTATCGAAGGCAAAGGTCTTGACGCGTTCGGCGCTCAGCAGCGCAGTCTGGTCGGCCAGTCGATCTTTGAGATCTATCCCGAGCACACCGAGGTTCACGAGCGGCTCCGTCGCGCGCTGGACGGCGCGTCGTTTATGTCGGTCGGGCAGATCGGAGAGCATGTTTTTGAGACCAGCTGGTCGCCGATGCACGACGGCAGTGGACAGATCGTCGGGGCGATCGGCGTGGCTACCGATGTAACGGCGCGGCACGAGACCCAGCAGGCCCTGCAAGAGTCGGAGGCGAATCTGCGGGCGATCTTCGACAACGCTTACCAGTCGGTGATGCTGATTGACCGCGACTATCACATCAAATCCTTCAACCGCTTCGCCAGCGCGGCGGTCTCGTCGCTCTACGGCCGCGAGATGCAGGTCGGGCGCTCGATCTTGGAATATATCCCGCCCGAGGACATCCCGCTCTTCAAAGATCTATTCGAGAAAACCCTGGCCGGAGCCACGCATATTATCGAGCGTCCAACCACCGCCAATGGCCCCGAATGGTGGGAACTGTACTATAATCCGCTCACAACCGAAACCGGCGAGATCTCGGGCGTTGCCTTCACGGCGCGCAACATCAGCGAGCGCAAGCACGCCGAGGAAGCGCTGCGCAAGACCGAGGAGCGGCTGCGCACGGTGATCGCCACCGCGCCGATCATTTTGTTCGCGTTCGATCGTGACGGCGTGTTTACGGTCTCGGAGGGCAAGGCGCTTGAAACGCTCGGCCTGCGATCCGGCGAGCTAGTCGGGCGCTCGATCTTCGAGGTGTACCGGGATCGGCCGCACATGCTGGCTCATGCCCGGCGCGCGCTGGCAGGCGAAGCCTACACCGCCGTAGTGCAGCTCGACGGCCTGGCCTTTGAGATGCGGCTCGCGCCGGTGCGGAATGCGCAGGGCCACGTAACCGGCGTGATCGTGATCGCCACCGACATTACGGATCGCCAGCAGGCCGAGCTGCTGCTGCGCGAAACCGAGGCGCGCGAGCAGGCGATTCTTAACGGCACCAACGATTATGTATACCTGAAAGATCGTGAAGGGCGCTTCTTGCTGGTCAATCCGGCGACTGCCGGGTTGATCGAGCGCAACGCCGACGAGCTGATTGGCGAGAACGCGATCGAAATGCTGTGGCCCGAGGCCGAAGACGAGCTGCGCCGCACGGACGAGACCGTGCTGAGCACGGGCAAAACCTGTCAGGCCGAGGTTACCTGGCAAAGAAACGGGCAGCCAATGACGTTACTGCTCCAAAAATCGCCGCACCGCGACGCAAAAGGCCGCATCCAGGGCATCATCTGCATCGGCCGCGATATTACCGATCGCAAGCGCATGGAGCGGGCCTTGCAGGACGCGCGCGACGTGTATCTGACGCTGGTCGAGGAGGCGCCGATGCTGGTCTGGCGCACCGATCGCGACGGCGGCTGCGATTTTGTCAACAAGCAGTGGACGGAGTTTACCGGCGGCACGCTCAAGGACGCGCTGGGCGATGGCTGGCTCGGCTCGATCCACGCGCTGGATCGCGGAGTCTTCCGCGAGGTGTACAATACCGCCTGGCGTGAGCGCCGCACCTTTGAGGCCGAGTTCCGGCTCTGCCATCGTGACGGCGTGCCGCACTGGATGGTGACGCGCAGCACGCCCTTTTACGACGAAGACGGCGAGTTCGCAGGCTACATCGGCACCTGCACCGATATAACCGAGCGCAAACGCCAGGAGCAGATCAAGGACGATTTTCTGGCGCTGGCCTCACATGAGCTTAAAACACCACTGGCGGCGCTGATTGGCTATATTCATCTGCTCAAGCGCTGGTCGGCCAATAAGCAGGTCGATGGGCGTATCGAGCAGGCGCTGCTGGCGATGAGCGCCGAAAGTGAGCAGCTTGACCGGCTGATCAACGATCTGCTCGACGTCAGCCGAATTCAGACCGGGCGGCTGCATATGTATTTCCGGCCGCTAAATCTTGCGGCGCTCTTGCAGCAGATCGTCGCCAGCCTACAGATGGTCTATCCCGAGCACAGATTTGCGCTGGAGCTGCCCGACGCGGCGGTGACGATCAAGGCCGACACCCAGCGGATCGAGCAGGTGATCATGAATTTATGTACCAACGCCGCCAAATACTCGGTGCCGCGCTCCCACATCGACGTTCAGCTTACCACCACCAGTCAGGAGGTCGAGATTATTGTCCGCGATCAAGGCCTGGGCATTCCCGCCGCCGACATCCCGTATATTTTTGATCGCTTCTACCAGGTGCAGCGGCCGATTCGCGAATCCCGGCCCGGTCTTGGACTTGGCTTATTTATCACCAACGAGATTGTACGCCAGCACGGCGGAAAGATCCTTGTCGACTCCGTTGAAAATTGCGGTAGCACTTTTACCGTTCGGCTCCCTATCGAGCATAAAACACCTGAGGAGTTCAGCGCAGATGCAGACCCTACCGTTCACCCCTCAGCCTGAGGTCGCGCGCGATGGCTGGCAGGCCGACCAGATCGCGACGTCTCAGCCCAACAATCATGGGGCCAACGACCACCCGACACCTACCGGGCATAGCCACGTCAACCGCCGCAGCACGGCACGGCCGGTCCTGATTGTCGAAGACGATCGCGGCCTGAGCACGATGCTGGCGCTGGCGCTGGAAGAGGCGCGCTACAATGTGGAGGTTGCCGAGAACGGCGCCGACGCGCTTGAGCGGCTCAAGGTCATTCGGCCGCGGCTGATTCTGCTGGATCTGCGCATGCCGATCATGGATGGGCCGGCCTTCTTGCACGAGATCTACAACCACTCGCCGCTTGCCGATGGTCTGCCGCCGATTATTATCATGACGGCCTACGGCGACATCGATCCCGAGGTGACCAGGCTGGGCCTGCCGTCGATCATCAAGCCGATGAAGATCGATATGCTGCTTCAGATGATCCAGCAGTACGCCGAAGCCGAATAGAACCTGCTCCACGCTCGACTCCCAGGTTACGACGCGCTCGATGAGTGAGCCACGCGAGCTGAGCGCGTCCGCGACCGTGCCCGATCCAGCAGCAGCAGGCCAACCGTTACCGACAGCCCGACGCCGCAAAAGATGATCCACGGCAGCGCAGGCATCTGCCAGCGCTTTGCCATGTCGTAGAGCCAGCCGCCCGAGAGATTCCCCAGACCGCCGCCAAAAGCCAGCGCCAGCGCGTTGAAGCCAAAATAGGAGCCGACGATCGCCGGCTCGGCCATGTCCGCCGTCACGGTCTGCTGTGTCGGCTGCACGAGCATCGCCCCGAGCGAGAAGAGCACGACACAGCCCAGCAGCATGCCCAGCGTTGCCGTCGTCGCTACCAGGCCCAGCCCCAGCGCCATCAGCGCGATGCCCACGATCACGATCGGCAACGGACGCAACCAGCGCTCGGCCAGGCGCAGCAGCGGATATTGCAGCACCACGGTCAGGCCGGCGTTAAGCGCGTAGACCCAGGCCACGCCGTTGATCGCCAGCGGCCCCCATGGCGTCCCGATCACGGGCGTGCCCAGCGGCTGCGCCGCCAGCGGCAGCGAGATCGAGAGCTGCACCCACATAAACCAGAAGCCGCACAGCAGCAGCGTAAACAGCACGAACGGACGGTTACGCGCGGCCTGACTGATGCCGCTCAACATCGATCGCTCGGCTTTGACCACCAGCGGCGGCAGCCAGATGGTGGTGACCAGCGAGGCTAGCGCAAAGCACGCGCCCGAGGCGAAGCAGACCAGCGCGAAATCGAAGCGGGCCAGCAGCGCGCCCACCAGCGGCCCGATCGTCATGCCCAGCCCGCCCGCGATGCCGTTGAGGCTAAAAAAGCGCCCGCGCTCGGCAGGCTCGGTCAGCACCGCGATCGCCGCCCGGCCGGGAGCATCGAAGAGCGCGCCGCCGATCGCTGCCAGAATACACAGCAGCAGCAGGCTGATGAACGAGTCGGCCCAGGCCAGCCCGGCAAACGCGACCGAGCGGATCGCCAGGCCCCAGCAGAGCAGGCCCTTCGGCCCCCAGGTGTCGGCGAGCGCCCCGCCAAACAGCGTGAGGCTTTGCTGCGTTAGCTGACGCGCCGCCAGCACAACCCCGACCGCCGCCGCCGTAAAGCGCAGATCCGTGACGTAGTGGACCGAGATCAGCGGTATCAACATGAAGAAGCCGCCGAACATTAGAAACGTGCCCAGCAGCAGCACGATCAGGCCGCGGCGGCGGACCGATGGGAGCAGCAAAAGGTTTGAGTCTTGGTGCGGTTGCATAGGTTGGAGTGTACCCTCCTATGCGCATATGCACAACCGACGAAGGTTCAAGATCAGAGGCCGGTGCTGTCACA
>DASWTW010000319.1:0-8838 GCA_036401895.1 Herpetosiphonaceae bacterium
CTGCGCAAGCTGTGGCAAAAGCTGAAGGAGCAGGCATGAATATTCGCAACAGCATCGTAGTGATCACGGGAGCGTCGAGCGGCATCGGCGCGGCAACCGCTCGTGAGCTGGCGCGTCAGGGCGCGACGGTAGTGCTGGCGGCGCGGCGCGAAGATCAGCTACGGGCGCTGGCAGCCGAGATCGAGCGCCTGGGCGGCAAGACGCTGGTCGTGCCGACCGATGTGACGCGCACCGACGACATCGAGCATCTGATCCAGACCGCGATCGATACCTACGGGCGCATCGATGTGCTGATCAACAACGCCGGAATAGGCGCGGGCAAAACCGCCGCTACCAGCTCCGACGACGACATGCAGCAGGTGATCACGGTTAATCTGCTGGGTCCGATCCGCGCGGTGCGGGCGGTGGTGCCTCACATGCGGCAGCAGGGCGGCGGCCTGATCATCAACATCGGCTCGGTGGCGGGCGAGGTTGGCACCACCAGCCTGTACTCGGCGACAAAGTTTGGCCTGCGCGGCCTGAGCGACGCGCTGCGCCGGGAGCTGCGACCGTACAAGATTAAGGTTGTGCTGATCGCACCGGGCTTTGTGAGCACGCCGATGACCAGAGGCATCAAGGTGCCGATGCCGGGAGCCGAGGTCGTGGCTCATGCGATCGCCGTGGCGATCCAGCGACCGCGCCGCAAGATCATCGTGCCGTGGTACTACGCGCCGCTGGCGTTTCTCGCCAAAGCCGCGCCCTGGCTGACCGACTGGCTGGTTGGCCTGAAGCAGATTCAACAGATGCTCAGACGAGAAAAACAATCATAAAAGGAGTATGATCATGGCTAAGAAACGACTGTTGACCGGAACCCGCCCGACCGGCAAGCTGCATATCGGGCATTATGTCGGCACCTACGCCAACCGCCTGCGGCTTCAGGACGAGTACGAGTGCTTCTTCCTGATCGCCGATCTGCACGTGCTGACGACCAAATCGACCAAGGCCGACATTGCCGAAACCAAAGACAACATTCACGATCTGGTGCTCGACGAGCTGGCGCTGGGCATCGATCCGCAGCGCAGCACACTCTATGTACAATCGGCGGTCAAGGAGATCTACCAGCTCAACCTGATCTTCGAGATGCTGGTGACAGTGCCGCGCCTGAGCCGCATTCCGTCGATCAAGGAGATGGCGCGCAACGCTCACATCGAGGAAGATCAGCTTCCGTTCGGGCTGCTGGGCTACCCTGTGCTTCAGGCCGGCGACATTCTGCTGCCGCGCGCCGAGGCGGTGCCGGTCGGCCGCGATCAGGCGTCGCACATTGAGATAACTCGCGAGATCGCGCGGCGCTTCAACAACGTGTACGGCGAAGTCTTCCCCGAGCCAGATTACGTTGAAAGTCAGGTGGGCACGCTGGTTGGCACCGACGGCCAGGCCAAGATGAGCAAAAGTCTCGGCAACACGATCATGCTCTCCGACGATGCCAAGACCGTCGAGCAGAAAGTGCGCGGCATGTACACCGATCCCAATCGTGTGCGCGCCGACATTCCTGGCCGCGTCGAAGGCAATCCCGTCTTCATCTACCACGACGCCTTCAATCCCAACACGGAGGAGGTCGACGATCTCAAAGATCGCTACCGCCAGGGCAAAGTCGGCGATGTCGAGGTCAAGCGCAAGCTGGCAACCGCGATCAATAACTTCCTGGAGCCGATGCGCGAGCGCCGCGCCGAGTTCGCGGCCAAGCCTGGACTGGTCGAAGAGGTGCTCCACAACGGCAACGCCCGCATGAGCGCCGTCGCCAGGGAAACGATCGCCATGGTTGAGGATGCGATGGGCATGACGTATTATCGGGATTAGCGAGGGCCGAGAACCTAGAACCAAGAACGGAGAACCCAGGAAAATTCGGTTGGTTCTAGGTTCTTCCAAACATATGATCACACCAACTTTTGAAGCGCTTCAGGCGCTGGCTCAAGAACACCGGCGCGGCCTGGTACCGATCAGCATCGAGCTGCTGGCCGACACGCTGACGCCGGTCTCGGTCTTTCTGCTGCTGACGGCCGGCGAGAACAGCCCGGTGTGTCTGCTCGAATCGGTCGAGGGCGGCGAGCACATGGGCCGCTACTCATTCATTGGCGTGCAGCCCCGCGAGGTTGTCGCGCTCCACGCCGACGCGGGCGATCCGCTGGCATCGATCGCACGGCTGGCCGATACCAATGGGCCGTACCATTCGTTTCCGGGCCTGCCGCGCTTCAGCGGCGGCGCAGTCGGCTGGCTGGGCTTCGAGGCCGTGACCGCGTTCGAGCGCATCCCGCGCGCTAAAGGCCGGCCCTACGGCGGTCTGCCTGACGGCGTTTTTGCCCGCTTCGATACTCTGGCGGCCTTCGATCATCTGCGCCACACGCTGACGCTGATCACGCATGTACGGCTGGATGTCGCCAATCTGGCCGACGCCTACAGCCGGGCGACGGCGCGGCTTCAGGAACTGCAAGAGCGACTGCGCGCGCCGCTGGGTGCCAGCCGCGTCCAGCCGCGTCCAGCCGAGACCGACACACTGCCGATCTTCGAGTCCTCGAACTTCACCAAGCAGGCGTACGAGGCCGCCGTCGAGCGCGCTAAAGAGTACACGCGCGCCGGCGACATCTTTCAGGTTGTGCCGTCGCAGCGCTTTGCTCGCAGCACCAAGGCCGATGCCCTGACGATCTACCGGGCGCTGCGGGCGGTCAATCCGTCGCCGTACATGTATCTGCTGCGCGGCTTTGGCCTGGATCTGATCGGCGCGTCGCCCGAGATGCTGCTGCGCGTCGAGGAGGGCATCGTCGAGACGCATCCGATCGCCGGGACGCGCCGCCGTGGTCACGACGAGGCCGACGATCAGCGGCTGGCCGACGAGCTGCTGGCCGATCCCAAGGAGCGCGCCGAGCACCTGATGCTGGTCGATCTGGGCCGCAACGACGCCGGACGCGTGTCCAAGGCCGGCAGCGTCAAGGTGCCGCAGTTCATGGAGATCGAGCGCTACTCGCATGTGATGCATCTGGTCTCGCGAGTCACCGGCGAGCTGCGCGACGATCTGACGCCGCTCGACGCGCTGCGGGCCTGCTTCCCGGCGGGAACTGTCAGCGGCGCGCCCAAGATCCGCGCGATGGAGATCATCACCGAGCTGGAGCCGGACCAGCGCGGGCCGTATTCCGGCTGCGTCGGCTACCTGGGCTTCGACGGCTCGCTCGACACCGCGATCACGATCCGCACGATCTATCTCAAAGATGGCATCGCGCATGTCCAGGCCGGCGGCGGTGTTGTCGCCGACAGCGTGCCGGATCTTGAGTGGAAAGAAACCCAAAACAAGGCGCGGGCCTTGCTGCGTGCGATCGAGCTGGCGGAGTCGATGTAATCGCCGCCAGGCCGAGGGTTTGGGGGGACGCCCCCCAAAATTCCCTTTGGCTTCCTGAACAGTGCGCGTCGTGAGACCGGGGTTTGGGAGTGTCTCCCCAAAATTCCCTTTGGCTTCCTGAGTAGTGCGAAGGCTAACTGAAGCCGCTCAGGAGCTGTGATCAAGAATGGAAAAAGCTATGAGAATCCTGCTGCTCGATAATTACGACTCGTTCACCTATAACCTGTTCCAGTATTTGAGCGAGCTGGGCGCGACCGTCGAGGTGGTGCGCAATGACGAGATCGAAGTCGAAGAGATTCGGGAGCGCGCGCCGGATAAGATCGTGATCTCGCCGGGGCCGTGTACGCCCGTCGAGGCCGGGATCTCGATCCCGCTGATCCGTGAGCTGGGCGTCGAGTTTCCGATCCTGGGCGTGTGCCTCGGCCACCAAGCGATCGGCGCGGCCTTTGGCGGCCGTGTGATTCGCGCGCCGGAGCCGGTCCACGGCAAGCTCTCGCCGATCCACCACCAGAGTCAGGGCGTGTTTCAGGATCTGCCGTCGCCCTTCGCAGCCACGCGCTACCACTCGCTGATCGTCGAGCGCGAGAGCCTGCCCTCGACGCTGGAGATTACCGCCGAGACGGAGGACGGGCTGATCATGGGCCTGCGCCATCGCGACCTGCCGATCGAAGGCATTCAGTTTCACCCAGAGTCGTACACAACCGAGCACGGCAAGCAGCTGCTGCGCAATTTTCTAGAGCATACTCAGATAGAGAACCTGGAAGCGAAAACTTAGCCAAGAACAAAGGAACAAAGGAACAAGGGAACAAAAAGATCCTTCTCTAGTTTTCTTTGTTCTTTTGTTTCCTTGTTCCCTTGTTCTCCCCACGGAAGGAAGAAGGAGCGATTCATGCGACGGGCGATCAATCTCGTGCTGCTGGCACTGCTGATCAGCGCGGCCTTTGGTAGCGCGCGATCCACGCTGGCGGCGGAGCGAAATTTCCCCGAAACCGATCAGATCGTCGGCGGGCGACTGCTGGATTTCTGGAACGGTAACGGCGGTCTGCCGGTCTTTGGCCTGCCGATCAGCGACCAGCGCTCGGAGCGTACCGACGTTGGCCGGTTCGCGGTTCAGCATTTCGAGCGTGGCCGGCTGGAGCTGCACCCGGAGATCGCCGCGCCCTACGATGTGCTGCTCGGCCGTCTCGGCGACGATCTGCTGCGACGGCAGGGCCGCGACTGGCGCAACGAGCCGAGTCAGGGCAATCCACTGGGCGGCGCGTGCCTGCGCTTCGATGAGACCCAGCGCGAGGTCTGCGGCCCGTTTCTCGATTACTGGCGCTCGCACGGCCTGAGCGATCCGCGGCTGAACGCCTACCAGCGCTCGCTGGCGCTCTTTGGCCTGCCGCTGACCGGCGTCAAAAGCGAGCGCAACACCTCAGGCGATCAGGTGCTGACGCAGTGGTTCGAGCGCGCCCGCTTCGAGTATCATCCCAACAATCCCAACCCGTACAAAGTGCTGCTCGGTCGTCTGGGCGCCGAAAACTACGCGCCGGAGTCACCCAACGGCGAGCCGACGCGCTACAAAAATGTTACGGTGCCCGAGCTTGGCCGCACGCTCTCGATACCGGTCGGCTTCGAGATCCAGCTGATCGCCGAGAATCTGCGACGGCCGCGCTTCATGGCTCAGGACGCCGACGGCACGCTCTACGTCGCCGAGCAGGACGCGGGCGAGGTTACACGCTGGCGCGACACCAACGGCGACGGCAAGCTGGAGAAACAGCAGACTTTTGCCGCCGGACTGCCGATCGTCTCAAGCCTGGCCTTCACGCCCGACGGTTTGGTCGCCGCGACCGAGACTCAGCTTGTGCTGCTGCGGCCCGGCTCCGATGGGATCGCCCGCAAGCAGGTGCTGGCCGAGTTGCCCAGCGGCTCGCGCGATCTTTACGGCCATCGTACACGCACGGTGATTCTGGGAGCGGACAACAAGCTCTATGTCAGCATCGGCTCGTCATGCGATCTGTGTGTGGAGCAAGATCCGCTGCGCGGCACGGTCACTCGCTACAATCGCGACGGCTCGCAGCCCGAGGTTGTGGCGCGCGGCCTGCGCAACTCGGTCGGGATCGCCTTCCGGCCGGGCACGCCCGAGCTGTGGGGCGTCGACAACGGACGTAACGGTCTTGGCGAGCAGCAGCCGCCCGAGGAGCTGAACAAGATCGTGACCGGCGGCGATTACGGCTGGCCCTACTGTCACGGCGATCGACAGCCTAGCCCCGAGTTCAACGATCCCAGCCGCTGCGCCGGCACGCTGCCGCCCGCCTGGACGATGACCGCACACACCGCGCCGCTCGGCCTCCAGTTCTATGATGGGCTGAGCCTGCCGCCGGCCTACCAGGGCGACGCGATCATCGCGCGGCATGGCGCGGCAGCCTCCGAGGTTGCGCGCATCAGCGGCTACGATCTGCTGCGGATTCGCTTCAAGAACGGTCGGCCCGTCGCGCAAGAAACCCTGGTCGGCGGCTGGCTGGTCGACAATACGTGGTGGGGCCGGCCCGCCGGCGTGCTGGTCGATCGCGACGGCAGCCTGATCATCTCCGAGGACGGCACCGGACGGCTCTACCGGCTGCGCTATACCGGAGCTTCGTAGCAGGCATTTGGGAGGAATCATGCAGATACAAGATGCGATCAAAACGATTGTGCAGGGCCGCGATCTGGGCCAGGATGAGGCGGCGGCTGTGATGCAGCAGATTATGACCGGCGAGGCCACGCCCGCGCAGGTTGCCTCGTTTCTGACGGCGCTGCATCTCAAGGGCGAGACCGACGCCGAGATCGCCGGGATGGCCGAGGTCATGCGCGAAAAAGCCGTGCGCGTCTTCCACGACAGCCCGGTGCTGGATACCTGCGGCACCGGCGGCGACTCGACCAACACCTTCAACATCTCGACCACAGCGGCGTTTGTCGCCGCCGGCAGCGGCGCGACGGTGGCTAAGCACGGTAATCGTGCGATGACCAGTCGCTGCGGCTCGGCGGATGTGCTGGAAGGATTGGGCGTCAACATTGAGCTGGATGCCGAGGGCGTGGCGCGCTGTCTGGATCAGGCCCAGATCGGCTTTATGTTTGCCCAGAAGTTTCACCCGGCCATGCGCTACGTCGGCCCGATCCGCCGCGAGATCGGCATTCGCACGGCCTTCAATGTGCTCGGCCCGCTGACCAATCCGGCGCACGCGCAGTATCAGGTGCTGGGTGTGGCCTCCGCGCCGCTGGCGGAAAAGCTGGCGCGTGCCCTCAGCCGCATGGGAACCCGTCACGCGCTGGTTGTACACGGCACCGACGGCATGGACGAGATGAGCCTGAGCGCGCCGAGTATGGTCTGGGAAGTTCGCGCCGGGGAAGCGCCGCAGCAGTACGAGATCACGCCCGAGAGCGTTGGGCTGAGCCGCGCCGAGCGCGCCGAGATTTTGGGCGGCACCGTCGAGGAGAACGTCGGGATTATTCGCGGCATTCTGGATGGATCGGTGCAGGGTCCGCAGCGCGATATTGTGCTGCTCAACGCCGCCGCCGCGCTGGTCGCCGCCGAGCAGGCCGCCGATTTTGCCGAGGGCGTCGAGCGTGCGCGCCAGTCGATCGACGGCGGCGCGGCCTACCGGCGGATGGAGCAGATGGTACGCGCCAGTCGCGCCACGCGATGAGCCGTTTGGCCTACAGCGATTTGCGCGCCGTCCTGGTATCATACACGATGTAATCCAAACGCCAGGAGGAATTACAAGATCCTATGGACAAAGAATTAATCGTTTACGGGCGCACCTTTCCCTGCCCCGATCTTATGCGCTCTGAGCGATTTCTACAGAGCAAGCACGTATCCTATCGCATGATCCATATCGACGAGGACGAGAGCGCAGGCACGCTGGTTGAGCAGTGGGTCGGTCATCGCAGCGTCCCGACGATTGTTGTGGCGCGCAAAGGCGATATTCTGCCGATCGAGGAGCCCCAGCCGCTCCCGCCGGGCCGCGCCGCCCGCTCGTTTGATCGCGGCACGCTGATCACCGAGCCGAGCGACGAGGCGCTGAGCAAGTTCTTGCAGCGCCACGGCCTGATGCCGCAGAGCTAAGATCCGCGACACATACATACAAAAGCCGGAGCGCATGAAACGCTCCGGTTTTTTTTGTGGGTGAAGGCTTTCCCTCACCCTCACTCCTGTTGCGACAGGAGAGGGGAGTATTCAGGCTTGCAGGCCCTCACCCCCGCCTGCGGGCGACCCCTTGCCCACCGTCGCGGGCTCCCGGTCCCGCTCCTGTACGGTAGGCGAGGGGTTAGAAACTGGCACAGCGACGCCCCTCGCCTGCGGCAACCGAGGCGGAGGCCCGCCGAGATTCGGGGAAGGGGTGCTGAGCGTAGCGAAGCGGGGTGAGGGCCTGTTGGTGGTATTATACAAAGACAACTTGTGAGTAGAGAGTAATGCCGTGAAACCGAGTAATAGAGCACCCGTGTTCGAGCAATTCAGCCTCAAACGATTTTTGCTACGTCTGGCGATCAATATTATCGCGATCCTGATTGCCGTCTCAATCGTGCCCGGCCTGGAGCTGACCGGGCCGTGGTGGGCGCTGGGGGTCGTCGCGCTGATCTTTGGGCTGATCAACACCGCGATCCGCCCGATGCTGCTTCTGCTGGCGCTGCCATTCGTGGTGCTGACGCTGGGCTTCTTCATGCTGCTGATCAACGCCGCGATGCTGTATCTTACCAGCCTGTTCGCCGAGGTCTTCAACATCGGCCTGCACATCGACAGCTTCCTGTCGGCAGTTCTGGGCGCGCTGGTGATCAGCTTCATCAGCACCGTGCTCAACGTTCTGAGCGGCGAGAGTCGTGTGCAGTTCCAGGTTGTGCGCGGCCCGCAAGATAAATAGATCGCCAGCCTTTACCGCACACAACAGATTGCTGCTGAGCGCGCCGCCTGAGCGGCGCGTGCTGGCTCAGCGCTTGCTATACGTCCCACCAGTTTGTTAGCGAAGCAGCACTATATGAATCCGATTGCCCTGACCGCCACGCCCTGGCATGTGCGCCCTGTTGAGCGCTTCAACCAAGGTTTTTATCAGCTCTCCGGCGCTAGCTGGATCGAACAGCAGCTGCCTGCTCACTGGCAGCAGATCCAGGCGCTGCGCTTCTATACCGGCAAAGTCGTGTATCGACACCACTTCGACGCGCCGCCCAACGCCGGACGACGGCGCTACTGGCTGCGCGCCGAGGGCATCTTCTACTGGTCGCAGATCTATCTCAATGGCCGCGATTTTGGCCGTCACGAGGGCTACTTCGTGCCGCAGGAGCACGAAGTCACGCAGGCACTGGCCGAGCGCAACACGCTGATCGTCGAGGTGGATTGCCCCGAGGAGCGGCGCAAAAGCGGCAAGCGCATGCTGACCGGCGTCTTCTCCCACTGGGACGCGCTCGACCCAATGACCAATCCCGGCGGCATCTGGCTGCCCGTTGTGCTCGAAGAA
>DASWTW010000320.1:0-3123 GCA_036401895.1 Herpetosiphonaceae bacterium
ACCCGGCCCGGCCGTGGCAGCTGCTGACGCTTTCGGCTAAAACCGAGACCGCGCTCGAACGGCAGACCGTCGAGCTTGCGGCGTACCTCCAGCAGCATCCCGATCTCAACCTCGCCGACGTAGCCTACACGCTCCAGCTCGGGAGGCGGGCGTTCAACTACCGCCGTACGCTCGTCTGCCGCGATCTGGATGATGCTGTCCAGGCGCTCGCCAGCAACGACCCCGAGCGGCTATTCTCCTCCTACCAGGAGCCCGGCGGCCGGCCGCTGGTCTTTATGTTCTCGGGGCAGGGCGCGCAGTATCCGGGCATGGCCGCCGACGTCTACCGTGACGAGCCGATCTTCCGCGAGGCGCTCGATCGCTGCGCCGAGCTGCTACAGCCGCTGATGGGCCAGGATATTCGCTCGATCATCTTTGCGCCGCCCGGCGCGGAAACTCCGGTGCTTGAGCAGACACAATACGCGCAGCCGGCGCTGTTTGCGATCGAATACGCGCTGGCGCAGCTCTGGCAATCGTGGGGCGTGCGGCCCAGCGCCATGATCGGCCACTCGATCGGCGAGTACGTCGCGGCCACGCTGGCGGGCGTCTTTTCGCTGGAAGATGCGCTCACGCTGGTCGCGGCGCGCGGGCGGCTGATGCAATCGCTGCCGGCGGGCTCGATGCTGGGCGTTCCGCTGCCCGAGGCGGACGTGCGGCCATTGTTGGGGACAAGCCTGTCACTCGCCGCGGTCAATGGCCCGTCGGTGTGCGTCGTCTCAGGACCGACCGACGCGGTTGAGCACCTGGAGCGTCAGCTTACGGCGCGTGGTCTGAACTGCCGCCGCCTGCACACGTCGCATGCATTCCACTCGGCGATGATGGACCCGATCCTGCCGGCCTTCACCGACCTGGTGCGCGGAATCACGCTCAACCCGCCGCGCATGCCGTTCATCTCCAACGTGTCGGGCACCTGGATCACGGCTGAGCAGGCGACCGATCCCGGCTATTGGGCCACGCATCTACGGCAGGCGGTGCGCTTCGCCGCTGGCCTGGACGAGCTGCTGCGCGATCCGCAGACCGTGCTGCTGGAGATCGGGCCAGGCCAGACGCTGACCACGCTGACGCGCCAGCATCCCGCGAAAACGCTTGGCCAGACGGCGCTGAACTCGCTGCGACATCCGCAGGACAAACAGCCAGATCGCGCGTTCTTGCTGGGCACGCTGGCCCGGCTCTGGCTGGCTGGTGTCGAGATCGACGCCGAGCAGCTGTATGCCGGCGAGCAGCGACGACGGATCGCGCTGCCGACCTACCCGTTCGAGCGCCAGCGCTACTGGTTGGAGCCGCTCAAAATGACGGCGGCAAGTGTCGCCGAGCCCGCGCCGCTTGGGAAGCGCACCGACATCGCCGAATGGTTTTATCTCCCCTTCTGGAAGCCGACGCTGCCTCCCGCTGCTCCCGCGCCCGACGCCGCGCCTGTGCGCTGGCTGATCTTCGCCGACGAGCTTGGCCTGAGCGCCGCGCTGGTCCGGCAGCTTGAGCAGCGCGGCCACGAGATCGTCGTGGTGCGTGCCGGCGCCGGCTACGAACAGATCGATCGCCGGCTGTTTGTGATCGATCCGAGCCAGCGGCTGGACTACGACATGCTGCTGGCGGATCTGGCCCAGCAGGAGCTGACGCCCGAGCGGATCGTACACGCGTGGAGCGTTGCGTCGAGCGCCGGCGACCAGATCACCGCCGCGACGTTTGCGACGGCGCAGCAGCACGGATTCTACAGTCTGCTCTCGCTGGCGCAGGCGCTTGGGGCGCAGCCAAAGGTGCAGCCGGTGCATATGGTTGTGCTGTCCAGCGGCATGCAGTGCATCGGTCACGAACGAGCGTGGAGCGCGGAGAAAGCAACGCTCCTCGGCTTATGTAAAGTCATTCCCCAGGAATATCCGCATGTGACCTGTCAAAGCGTCGACATTGCCGCGCCGGAAGCGAACGATCGCCAGACCGCCCGGCTGGCCGAGCTGCTGGCTGGCGAATGCCTGCGGCCCGTTCCCGGCGGTGTGCTGGCCTACCGCGACGGCCGGCGCTGGGAGCAAGCCTTCGAGTCGGCGCGTCTTGAGCCGGGTCGCACCACGATCCGTCCTGGCGGCGTCTACCTGATCACCGGCGGCTTCGGCGGCATAGGTTTGTCGCTGGCCCGGCACCTGGCGCGCACGGCTCAGGCCAGGCTGGCGCTGCTGGCGCGCACGGAGCTGCCGCCGCGCGACGAGTGGGACATCTGGCTCGACACCAACGACGACGACGTCAGCCGCCGTATCCGCGACGTCCAGGAGCTGGAAGCGCTCGGCGCGGAGGTGCTGGTCTTTGCCGCCGATGTCACACAGCCGGCGCAGCTGCGCGCGGCGCTCGACCAGATCGATGCGCGCTTTGGCGCGCTGCACGGCGTGATCCACGCGGCCGGCCTGGTAAACAAAGCGTTCTTCCAGGTGGTGCAAGAGATGGATCGCCATGCCTGCGAGCAGCACTTCCAGTCCAAAGCCTACGGCCCGATCGCGCTGGAGCAGGCGCTGGACGGCCGGCAGCTCGACTTTTGTATGCTGCTCTCGTCGCTCTCTGCCGTGCTCGGCGGCCTGGGCTTCGCCGCCTACGCGGCGGGCAACAGCTTCATGGATGCCTTTGTGCAGCAGCATAACCAGCACAGCGCGTCGTCCTGGATCAGCGTAGATTGGGATGCCTGGGAGCTGACCGAGGCGCAGCGCCAGGGCCTGACGACGGAGCAGCAATCGGCGGCGTTTGCGATCACGGCCGACGAGGGCATGGACGCCTTCGAGCGCATCCTGAGCGCCGGACCGCTGCCCCAGCTGATCGTCTCGACCGGCGATCTCCACGCGCGCATCAACCGCTGGATCGAGCTTGAGCAGTTGCACGAAGAGCGCGCTGCGGTGCCCGTCGAGCCGGCCAGCTACCATCCACGCCCGCGACTGCCAAATCCCTACGTCGCGCCGCGCAACGCCACCGAGCAGGCGATCGTCGAGCTGTGGCAGGAGACGCTGGGCTTGCAGCAGGTCGGCATTCACGACAACTTCTTCGAGCTGGGCGGCAATTCGCTGAGCGGCATCACGCTGATCGGACGGGTCAAAGAGCGCTTCCAGGTTC
>DASWTW010000321.1:0-2173 GCA_036401895.1 Herpetosiphonaceae bacterium
GGGATACGGCGCGGCGGTGGCGTTGCGCGTGACGACCAGCTCATGCCGCTCTCCCGCCGTCAGCAGCGGCAGCAGCCCGATCGGCTGGGTGGGCGTGGCAACCACGGCCTGCAACAAGGTTGCGTAGTGCGTAGCCAGGCGCTCGATCGTCGCGGCGGCAAACAGATCCGTGCTGTAATGGAACGTACACACCAGCCCCTGCACCGTCTCGTCCACGCCCAGCGCCAGATCAACCTTCACCGTATCGGTGCTGATCGGCAATGATTGGAATTGCAGATCCGCGACATCAGTCGTTGTCGTTGTCGGCGTGTTGTGCAGATCGAACAGCACCTGGAACAGCGGATTCTGACCAAGGTCGCGGTTGATATGCAGATGATCGACAAGCTGCTCGAACGGTACATCCTGATGGGCGTAGGCCGAGAGCGCACCCGATCGCACGCGGGCGAGCAGATCGCGGAAGGTGGGCCGGCCGCCGAGATCCGTGCGCAGCACCATTGTGTTGAAGAAGAGGCCGATCAACGCCTCGGCTTCCACCTGCTGCCGCCCGGCGATTGGCACACCGACGACCAGATCGGTCTGGCCGCTGTAGCGGCTGAGCAGCACCTTGAACGCCGCCAGCAGCGTCATGAACAGCGTCACACCTTCCTGGCGACTCAGCTGCTGAAGCGCCGTGCTGAGCTCAGCCGGCAGTGCGATCGTGTAACGCGCGCCCCGGAAGGTCTGCACGGCCGGACGTGGGTAGTCGGTGGGCAGCTGCAACAGGCCGGGCGCGCCCGCGAGCTGCTGCTTCCAGTAGTCGAGCTGTTCTTCGAGCACCTGCCCGGAGAGCCACTCGCGCTGCCAGACGCTATAGTCGGCGTACTGGATCGGCAGCTCGGGCAGCGTGATCGTCTGTCCGCGCACATAGCCTTGGTAGAACGCGGCGATCTCGCGGATGATTACCCCTAATGACCACTCATCGGCCACGATATGATGCATCGTGAGTGCCAGCAGATGCTCACGATCGCTCAGCTGGACCACTAAGACACGGACGAGTGAATCGCTTGCAAGGTTGAAGGGCTGCCGTGCGGACTCGTGCATCAGCCGCAGTGCTACCGCTTCGCGCTCGGCTGCCGGGAGATCTTGCAGATCGTGCCGCTCCAAAGCCAGCGACTGCTGCGGCAAGATGACCTGGATCGGCTGTCCGCCTTGAGACGCGAATGTCGTTCGCAAGATTTCGTGCCGCGCGACAAGCGCATTCAAGCTGTGCTCCAGCGCCTCAGGATCAAGCCTACCGAGTATTTTCACCGCAACCGGCACGTTATAGGCTGGACTACCGGGTTCCAGCTGATCGAGGAACCAGAGGCGCTGCTGGGCAAAGGAGAGCGGGAGCGGCCGGTCGCGCGGGACACGCGCCAGCGGTGGGCGCTCCTGGCTGGGCGCGGCGCCGCGTGCCTTGACGATCGCCGGAACCATCCCAGCGACGGTAGGTGTTTCAAAGAGCGCGCGCAGGGGCAGCTCGGCGCCGAACGTGTCGCGGATGCGGGTGATGACCTGGGTCGCCAGCAGCGAGTGGCCGCCGAGGTCGAAGAAGTTGTCGTGGATGCCCACGCGCTGCACGTGCAGCACACTGGCCCAGATGCTGGCCAGCAGCTCCTCGTCCAGCGTGCGCGGCGCGACAAAGGCGCTCCCAACCTCGGGCTTGGCGAGCTCGGGGGCGGGCAAGGCGTGGCGATCGAGCTTGCCGTGCGGCGTGAGCGGCAAGGCGTCGAGCACGACAAAGGCCGAGGGCACCATGTACTCGGGCAGGTGTTCCTGGGCGTAGCGCCGCAGCGTGCCGACCACATCGCCGGTGGTGGTGGCGGCGGGCGGTGTCAGGGACGGCTTGGTGGCAAACAACCGCTCGTAGAAGCTGTTGGCGCGATACTGCGCGGAGGCGTAGGCCGAGGTGTAGGCGAACGGCACGCGCTGCCCATCGGCACGAATCACTTCACCGGTCACGCCGTAGTCGGGCTGCGTCGGGTGCGCCTGGGGACCACCCCACACCGTGCCCACGATGCGGTCGCCCGCTTGGACGTCCAGCGGCGGGTCGAAGGCCGGGAAGTAGACCGGCAGCCAGGCGTACTCCTCGTTGAGCGTATCGATCACCGCGCCGTCGCCGACGTGGAGGTTGAGCCAGACCAGGAAGCCGTCG